>JAGWQP010000292.1 GCA_028876805.1 Acidobacteriota bacterium
GGCGCACTCGCGGCACCGACAGAACCCGGAAGATCGCGTGATACCGACTCTGGGGCAGATGGCTCGCGGCATGTATGAGGCGGCGCTTAAACCCGCTGACGACGACGTCGTCGACCAGCCTCGGGGCACCGTCGGCGAGCGGCTTTTGCGGAGTATGCTCTGGAAAGACACCCAAGCCACCTCGCGACGCTTCCTGTTGAGCCTCGTCCTGCTGATTCCCGCCGTTCTGTTGGGGCTGCACATGGGTCTATTCCCCTACGTCGGAGTGTTCTGCCTGCGATTCATTCTGTTCTTCGACAAGATTGTGGCGCTATCGCTGCTGCCGATTTTATTTATCGCATTCGGCATCGACGAGTTGTCGAAAATCATGCTCATCGTGATCGGGGTCGCCCCCACCGTCATCCTGGACACGTTTAACCTGACGCGTGGCGTACCCGCTGAACAGGTGGTCAAGGCGTTCACCTTGGGCGCCGGCGATTTCGACGTGGCTTACCGGGTGGTGTTGAAACAGATCATGCCCCGCGTGCTGAACAGCATTCGATTGAACCTGAAGGCCGTCATGCTATTTCTGTTCGCCGGCGAGATGATTGCGTCGACCGACGGCCTCGCCTACCGCATCGCGCTCTTGCGTCGACACATGGGTATGGACGTGATCGTCCCTTATGTGCTATGGGTCGCGCTTTTGCTTTTTCTGGTGGACTGGAGCATGCGTTTTGTGAACCGGAGACTCCATCCCTGGTTCCGGGAGTCGTGATACGGCGGCGCTGATTGAAATCGATCGCGTCTCCATGTCGTACGGCACACCGGCACGAGCCGTGCTGGACCGCATCGATCTCGCGATCGAGGAGGGCGAGTTCGTCTGTGTTCTGGGACAGACCGGCTGCGGAAAATCGACACTGCTGCGCCTGCTGCTCGGCTCCGAGCACCCGACGGAGGGCCGCATCCTTATCGATGGCCGCGAGCATCACCAACCCGATCGCACGCGCGGTTACGTGCCCCAGAAGTATGCCTTGTTCCCTGACAAGACCGTGCTCGACAATATCACCTTCGGGCCCGAAGTCAGCGAGTTTCGTCTTTGGCGGCGGTGGACCTCCGGTTTTCGCCGCCGGCGGATCGAGTTGCGGCGACAAGCCCTCGACTATTTGCGCCAGATCGGACTGTGCGAAGCCGACCAACGGAAGTACCCAGACCAGCTTTCGGGGGGGATGCAGCAAAGGGTGGCGATTGCGCAGGCATTAATGACAAAGCCGCGCATTCTGCTGATGGATGAAGCGTTCAGTGCACTCGATCCCGGCACCCGGAAGGAAATGCAGCGCCTCATCCGCTCGCTCTGGCAGGCCACCGCAACCACGGTGGTGTTTGTGACTCACAATACGCAAGAGTCTTTGCGTCTGGCGACACGGGTGATTGTGCTGGCAAAGGGATCCTCCGAACAAGGCTCGCGCGTGAGGCTCGACGTGAGGATATCCGACTCCTCAACGGAACACGAGATTTCTCAACTCGCGCACCATCTGGAGAGCGTGTCCGAACAGACTAACCTGGTGCAGGCGGTCTCTACACCATGACAGCCCTTTGGCACCTTGACTTCGTGCCCGCGTACGGCACGCCCTGGCTCGAACGGTCGCGGCCGAGCTAAAAACCAGAGCGAGCCCGTTTCTCGCGAACATTTTGGGCCTCAAAGAGGCGGAGAGAAGATTATGAACGCTCGACGTGTTTTCCATATGCTTTCGGCCTTGCTCGGAGGTTTGGTTCTGACCGTGGTAAGCGGCTTTTCTCAATCCACCAGCCAGTTGCACGGAGTCGTCACCGATCCCCAAGGCGCGGTGATTGCTGCCGCCCGTCTCACTCTCGCAAGCGACGGTACCGGGTACAATCGCCAGACCGCGACCAACAACAACGGCGAGTACCAGTTCTTACAGGTTCCTCCCGGCACTTACAAAGTGGTGGTCGACATGGCCGGGTTCAGCACGTTGACCCGAACCGACGTCCAACTCCTGGTGAATACCCCGACCACCCTCGACCTCCATATGGAACTGGGAAAGGCCACGCAGACGGTCGATGTGGCGGCGGAAGCCTCAACGATCAACACCGTTGACGCGTCGGTGGGCAACGCGTTCTCTGAAAAACAGGTTCGCGAGCTCCCGCTTCAAACCAGGAACGTGGTCCAGCTCCTCAGCCTCGAGCCCGGCGTGACTACCAATGGCGAGGTACTCGGTGCGCGGCGCGACCAAAACAACATCACCTTGGACGGCGTGGATGTGAACGACAACCAGAACGCCGGTCTTGTGGCCCAGAACACCACGACTGGCACGACCTACCAGGGCGTGAACGGTAACGGAGCGAATATCAATGCGGGCTTCAATTCAGTGCTGCCGATTCCGCTCGATTCGGTCCAGGAATTTCGCGTAACCGTCGGCGGACAGGGAATTACCGAAGGCCGTTCCTCGGGCGGTCAGGTCGTGCTGGTCACAAAAAGTGGAACGAATCAATGGCACGGATCACTCTACGAGTACAACCGCAACACGGCAACTTCCGCGAACACCTGGTTCAACAACGAGTCCGGCGTGCCCGTGCAGCAACTGGTCCGCAACCAGTTTGGCGCTTCGGTGGGCGGTCCGATCAAGAAGGACCGTCTGTTTTACTTTGTCAACTGGGAACAGCGCCTCGACTCGAGCAGCGTGGCGCAGGTGCGGGCCGTGCCTTCAGAGTCGTTGAAACAGGGTTATCTCAACATTCAGCTTACCGACGGGAGCACGCAAACCATCGGCCCTTCGCAACTAGCGGCGATCGATCCGCTGGGCCTCGGTCTCAACACGGCCTACCAGAAACTGTTGAATCAATATCCGGTGGGCAATGATCCCGCCTACGGCCAGGATGGCGGCCTCAACTTTGGCGGCTATCGTTTCAACGCGCCGGACCACCTCAACAATATGGCCTGGGTGGCCAAAGTGGACTTGAAGCTCGACGACCAAGGCAAGCACATGCTCAGCTTGCGCGGGAGCCTGGGCGATGTCACACAGGATCAGATTCTGGCGCAGTTCCCCGGCGAGGCGCCCGCCTCCACCGAGCGCGATAACAATAAGGGGTTATCGGCGCACTACACGGCGATCTTCACGCCGACCCTGATTAATTCATTCACTTATGGTCTGACACGTTTAAGCCAAAGCCTTTCGGGCGTCGGTGGAACCGGATTTCAATTCGAGCCTACCGCACTCGCGCCTCTCGAGAACTGGGGCGCGCGTGCCAAAGGCCGCGTCAATCCGCTGAACAATTTCGTCGACGATCTCACGTGGACCAAGGGCCGGCACACCATCACCCTGGGAGCGAACTTCCGTTTCAACCGGAACTCGCTCTCTGCGTTTACGAATTCGTTTCCTCTGTACGCTTACGGCGCCACCGAGCTGATCGGATTGGGCGAGGACATCGACAACTCCGTCTCGGCCTACCTGAACAACGCCCAACTGGCGAACCCGACCGCGGTGACCAACGCATCCGCCATGCTGCTGGGCGTGTTGAACGACGTGTTTGTCACCTATCAGTACAACCGTAACGGGCAGTTGCTGCCTCAGGGGACGCCGCAAAAACGTACCTTCGTTTCGCGGTCATACGCGGGCTACATCGGGGATTCCTTCCGTGTGAACCGCGAACTTACGCTCAATTACGGCTTGCGCTACGAGAACTTCCGGCCGCCTTACGAAGCCAACGGGCTCCAGGTGGATACCACCGTGCCGCTCAACCAATACCTTGGCGAGCGAAATGGCTTGCAATGGCAGGGCGTCGCCGCCAATCAGATGCCGAATTTCACTCTCAGCTACGCGCTGAACGGTCCCGTCAACGGGAAACCATCGTGGTGGAGTCCGGACAATCTGAACTTGGCGCCGCGCTTCGGGCTGGCGTATGCTCCCACCGACCATAAGGGCCTTTTGGGCAAACTGTTCGGCAAAAGCGGCGCCTTCCGTGTCGGCGGGGCGCTTGCCTATGACCAGTTCGGCAACGACCTGATCGCGAACTTCGATCAATTCGGCTCGCTCGGCCTCTCCGACCCAACCAACTTTCCCGATTCCTACAGCTTTTCCACCTCACCGAGATTCACCGGAGTCTACCCGGCTCTTCCGCCGGCCGCCACCGGCGGTTTCCCTTATACGCCACCCCCCATTGCCGCCATCACAGGCACGTTCTTAGGCATTTCGCCGGGCCTGAAGACACCGTATTCGATGATTTTCAACGCGAGTTTCTCGCGCGATCTGCCCGGCAACGTGACCCTCGAAATCGGATACGTAGGAAGATTTTCACGCCGCCTGTTAATGGAGGGCGACGTCTACACTCCGCTTGAAAACTACCGAGACCCGGCATCGGGCGTTACCTGGCAACAAAATGCACAGAGCGTTTACAATCTCGCCAACTCATTGGCGCGCGAAGCCGGCCTGCCTTACAACAACGCGGCGGCCTTTATTGCCAACGAGGTGATGAGCAATCCGAGCCTGGTTCCGAATCTCCCGTTCGTGAACAATGTCTGGCCGGGATACAAGGACGCCTACTTCCCGGGCAGCGCGTCGGCGAACTACTTCTATAGCG
This sequence comes from Acidobacteriota bacterium, assembly GCA_028876805.1. Taxonomy (GTDB): domain Bacteria; phylum Acidobacteriota; class Terriglobia; order Bryobacterales; family Bryobacteraceae; genus PSRJ01. Next base: position 4,576 of record JAGWQP010000292.1, read on the forward strand.
TCTACGGAGTCTTCGGTAGCAGCTTCCTCGACAGTCTGCACGCTGCGGACCGGATCGTCGGCGAGTACCTTCCCGGCAGATGCCTGAGCGTGCCGGGATGCTATACGTTTTTCGCCCGGCAGGGCAGCACCATGCCCATGTGGATGAACGCCGGGGAGGCGAACTTCAATGGCCTGACCCTCACCCTGCGGCACCGCTTCTCGAGCGGCTTCCAGTTCGATTTCAACTACACCTACTCGCACTCGATCGACAATGGTTCCGCAGCCGAGTCGGGAGCGGGGGAACAGGGCGCTTCAATCCAGGATATTTATAACCTGAGCGCGTTCCGCGGATCTTCCGATTTTGACATCCGCCACAACTTCAACGCCAACTTCATGTATGAGCTGCCGTTCGGCAGGGGCAGGACCCTGTTGCGCAAGGCGCCCGGCTGGCTCAACCAGATTGCCGGAGGCTGGCAATTGTCGGGCATTTTGCGGTACAGCACACCGCTCGCAAGCGCCGTGGAGGGCGATTTGGCTTACAACACCAATTACTGGCTGAGTTCACTGGCGGTCGTGAACACGCCGACTTCTTCCGGTAGCGTGCATCTCGACGGCAATGGCATCCCCAGCATTTTCCCGACGACGAGCGTGTCCAGCAATTTTCAGGATCAGCCGCCCGAGGGCGCCGGCACTCGCGCGGCGGTTCGCCTGGCGCCAATCTTTAATGTCGATATGGCGCTCACCAAAGCATTTCGCCTCCCCTGGGAGGGACAAAGGCTGCAATTTCGAGCCGAGGCTTTCAACGCCTTTAATCACCCTAACTTCACGAATCCGAGCCTGAGCTTGCAGTCGCCGCAGACCTTCGGTGAGTTCCAGGGGACCATGGACCCACGGTCCATGCAGTTCGCGCTGCGTTACGAATTCTAGTGCAGAAGAGTTGACCGCATCGGCCCCTACGAACGGACGCCGTTTCCCCAAGAGCCTCCGGTTCCGAATTGGCCGTGCCATTTGAAACAGCCGTGGGCGGAGGGACCCCTTCTGAATTCTGATTATTGGGTGAAAAACCCTAGGAACGAGGTTGCCTTAGTACTCGCTTGACTGTGGCTCGTCACACGCACCGGCCGAAGCGTGGAGCCGCCGTTTCGTGACCCGCTGTGCGAAATGGCAACATGAGCCAGTCCTTCACTTGCTTAAGGCGGATGCAGTCCTGACAGCCTCGAGGGCAACGCCGCCCTGCGTGGGCAACCAGATACGCGAGTTGATCAAACAGCACATCGACTACCGGGGCCGGCTCAATGTACTCTGTGTGTGGCTCGAAGGTGGGCCGCCGAGCGGCCATATTTCCAGCGGTAACAGGAAAGTTCTCCATGCCAGATAGCCCCCCTTTTCTGTATTCGCGGATACGGAGCAAGCAATTGATAGGCCAAATGGCGTATCTTCTGCCGTGTACGGAACCACACTTTCCTCGGGCGGTGGTTCTTGCAGGAAAAGAGCTGTTTGTCTTATTATCGTAGAGACGAGGCTGGTAATGATTCCGACGACAGTCACAGCCAATCAAGACCCACCTGTCGCTGATCTGGATATCCAGGAGTGGATCCAGGGGCGGTACGGGTTTGTGCCCCACCCGTTTTGGATCAGCCACTGCCGGGAACTCTACCTAGAGGGCCCGACCGGCCAACCACGCCGTCCGTGGCATGAATGCCCGCCCGAGAAGCGCTCCGCGGTCAAAGAAGCGTTTCGTCACTTCGGCATGTTGGCGGAGTAGGACGGCTCCCTGCTGTCCCAACCAAATCTTCCTGACTGCGGAACTTTTTGTGTTTCCGATCGAGTGATCTTCCCTTAGACCCGATGGAGGTCTCGATCTCGATCGGCAGGCGCCACCCGTCGATCGACTTCGGGTCATTAGATTCAGGCAGCGGAGGGCCTCGATCCGGACCCGGTAATCAGTGAAGCCGAGCGCCACTCCTCACCGGTCGCGGCCCGGGTTTCCGGATCGAACAAACGCTTTTCCAGGCGAAGCCTGGATTCCGATGGACCCTGGAGGCTCGTCGCCGCGCAGACTCGCGTCCTTACCACTTATTATAGAATCTTATCTGGTTATCTGGAAATAACATCGTGCGGCTGTTCGGATGGGTTCATGCAGGGTTGCTGCTCGCGATCGTGCTAGCGGCGGCCCTGCTGGCATTCCGGTCGCGACAGCAACGCCTTCCGTGGAGCCGGGTGCGGCTGGTGCTCGGATACGGCCTGGCCGCGAACGAACTCATTTGGTGGATCTTCCGCTATTCCCACGAAGGGATCCACCTCACCAACCTCCCCCTTCAACTTTGCGATGTGACGCTGTGGGTGACCATTTTGGCCTGTCTAACGGCCGCGCCGCTGGCCATCGAGGTCGCCTATTTCGCGGGCATGGCCGGATCCGGCATGGCCCTGTTGACTCCCGACCTCTGGTCCCCGTGGCCTTCCTATCCGGCGGTCTATTTCTTTCTTGCACACGGTGGGGTCGCGACCGCCAGCGCGGTCCTCGTCTTTGGCCGGATTCAGCCGCTACGGACCGGTGCGTTGTGGCGTTCGTACGCTCTCCTCACCGCTTACACAATGGTCCTCGGAGCTTTCAACGGGGTGGTCGGCGCCAACTATATGTATCTGTGCCGGAAGCCGCGGAACCCGTCCCTACTCGATTGGCTGGGCCCGTGGCCGATCTATCTCGCCGGTGCGGCCGGGGTGGGGTTCGTTCTGTTCTGGCTGCTGTGGCTTCCGGTCCGTCCGCGCGCGCCTACTAGCCGGCAAGCCGGAAGCTGAAGTAAAGGCTGACCGAAAGCAGAATCGCGAGCACGATTAATACCAGGCCTTGGATGACCCGTTCGAAAGGATGGGCGAGGTTGTGGATCATATCAACCTCCTGAACTTTCCCCGCCCTTAGGATACAACGGATGTTCGCGGTCTGGCGGAAACCAGCGTGCCAGCAGCTCCAGGCGCCGCCGGACTTCGAACGCCGGGAGGTGCTCCGGGCCGCGGATCACATGCACATCGTGCCACAGGCAATGCACGTACTCAGCTGCGGTAGCAGCGAAGGAGGCACGCCCGTAACGCTTGAGGCGCCGGCGGCTGGCCGCGCTGATGGCGCTCGCCAGAAGCGCCCGTTTCTCTCGAACTGCTTCCTCGTCGATCTCACCGGGGATGTTGTTTCGCAACTCCGCGTCCAGCAGTAGCCAGTACGCCTTAGCCTGGTCCGGCGTGAGGTTTTCCCAGAGGGCCTGCCCGAAACAAATCAGCAGCTCGAGCGCGATGTCGTGAGGATCTCTGCCCTCTGTAGCAAC
>JAGWQP010000293.1 GCA_028876805.1 Acidobacteriota bacterium
GCGACGCTGGTCGCGCCTATCGAGATCGGCGACGGAGCGTACCTGGCCGCCGGCTCGGTGATCACCGAGGCGGTGCCGCCGGACGCGCTGGCCCTGGGCCGGGCGCGTCAGGTCGTGAAGCCGGACTGGGCCAAGAAGCGCAGGGCGCTCGGGAAGAAATGAGAGCCGTCACAGGAACGAGCCGGCTGGTCTTGGCCGTTGGTTTTGGCGGCCTGCTCCTGCTCATGGTGTTCGCCGGAATCGATGGGATTCAAACCCTCCAGCAGATCGAAACCTCCAACGACAATATCCGCGCGGGTTTTCTGTTGCGCACACGCGTGCTGGAGCAGATTCGCGGCGACCTGTACGTCTCCGGGACCTACGTCCGGGATTACCTGCTCGAGCCAGAGAGCGGCAAGGCGGAAGGCCACCGTTACAGCCTGCTCGAAATGCGCAGCGACATGGACGATAAGCTACACCAGTATCAGGCCCTGCTGCACGATCAAGAGGTGCGGCCTTTTCAGGCGCTCACCGAGAGCCTGGCCGTCTATTGGCGAGTGCTGGAACCGCCGTTCCGATGGACCACCGAAGAGAGGCTGCACAAGGGCTACGTCTTCCTGCGCGACGAAGTGTTCCCGCGCCGGCAGTCGATGCTCGCGATCGCCGATCAGATTCGCGACATCAACGAGTCCCAATTGGATGTCGGCAAGGCAAGGGTGGCGCAGATCTTCGCCCGGTTCCGCCGCAGGCTGATTGCGACCATCGGGTTAACCATCGGGCTGGGGCTGCTGTTGGCAGGGTTCACCATCCGCAAGATGCTAGCCTTGGAGGGCGAGATGGCCCACCACTATGAGGAGATCGCCCAAGCGCGGGCTGAGCTGAAACAGCTCTCGGCGCGGCTGGTGGAAGCTCAGGAAGATGAACGGCGATCGATTTCGCGCGAACTGCACGACGAGATTGGACAATCACTGACCGGCGTGCTGGTGGAAATGGCGAACCTCTCGTCCTTGATCCGGAACCGCGACGTCGACGGTGTGGCGGCCAAGGCCGCGGAAGTCAAGAAACTGATCGAGAACTCGATCAGCGTGGTCCGCAACATGGCGCTGCTGCTGCGGCCGTCGATGCTGGACGATCTCGGCCTGGTGCCGGCACTCGAATGGCAGGCCCGCGAAGTCTCGAAAAGAACCGGCGTATGGGTCAACGTGGAGGCTGAGGGGGTTTCTGAAGATCTAGCGGAAGGGCATAAGACGTGCGTGTACCGTATTGTCCAGGAGGCCTTGCATAACTGCGTGCAGCACGCCGAGGCGCGGCACGTGAAGGTGGCGGTACGCCAGCAGGCCGACCGAATCCTCCTCTCGATCGAGGACGACGGGAAAGGATTCCGCGTCGAACGTGAGCGCGGCATGGGCTTGATCGGTATCGAGGAAAGAGTCGGCCATGTGGGCGGGCGATTGGAGGTGGAATCCGCGCCGGGACGGGGCACCTCCCTGCGCGTCACGCTGCCGCTTGCGGCAACCACCGCCGCCCAGCCCGCTGGCCAGCAGGCATGAAGAAAATTCGCATTCTTCTGGCCGACGACCACACCGTGGTGCGGAAAGGCCTGCGGCTGCTGTTGGAGAACGAGCCTGGATTTGAAGTGGTGGCCGATGCCGCCACGGGGCGCGAGGCCGTCAGCTTGGCCGAACAGCACGAGCCGGACGTGGTGGTCATGGACATCGCGATGCCGATTCTCAACGGTATTGAGGCGGCGCGGCAGATCGCCGGCAGGCTCAATCGCGCCGCGATCGTGTTTCTTAGCATGCACTCCGATGAAAGCTATGTGCTGCGGGCACTCAAGGCCGGCGCGCGCGCCTACCTGCTCAAGGACTCCGCCGAACAAGACCTGATCAACGCCATCCGCGCGGTGACTGAGGGAAAGTCTTTCTTCAGCCCCGCCATCAGCAAGATGCTGGTGGAGGACTACATGCGGCAGATGCAGAGACGGAGCGTCGACGACAGTTATGATCTGCTGACGACGCGAGAGCGCGAGATTCTGCAATTGCTGGCCGAAGGAAAGAACAACAAAGAGGTCGCGGCATTTCTCAACCTCAGTCTCTACACGGTCGAAACGCACCGCAGCAATATTTTTCAGAAACTCAATCTCCACAGCGGGGCGGAGCTGATTCTTTATGCGATACGTAAAGGGGTGATCAGCGGAGGATGACGCCGGACGAATCCCGCGGCCAACTCAAAACACTGAACGGCATCGAACTCTACTTCGAACTCCATGGAACGGGCGAGCCCGTGCTCTTGCTGCATGGCTTCTCGGGTTCCAGCCAGGACTGGGCGGCGGTGGCGAGCGACTGGAGCCGCGACTTCCAACTGATTGTGCCCGACCTTCGCGGTCACGGCCGGTCGAGTGTTCTGTCGACGCCATTCCGGCACGCAGATGCGGCGGCAGACATCCTTGGGCTACTCGATCATCTGAACGTCAACACCTGCAAAGGCCTCGGAGTGAGTGGCGGAGGCAACGTACTGCTGCACATGGCAATGCGGCAACCCAAGCGTGTGGAGGCGATGGTACTGGTGAGCGCAACGCCCTACTTTCCCGCCCAAGCTCGCACCATCATGCGGCAGTATCGCGACCGTTTGCCCCCAGAGCAATGGGAGGTATTGCGACGCCGGCATCCGGCCGGGGACACTCAGATTGAGTCACTCTTGGCCAGTACGACGGCCTTTGCCAACAGCTACGATGATATGAACTTCACTCCGCCGTACCTCTCCACTATTCAGGCTCGCACGCTCATTGTACAAGGCGACCGCGATCCTTTATATCCGGTGGAACTCTCCGTAGAGATGGCCAAAGCGATCCCGCGGTCAAGCCTATGGATCGTACCGGACGCGGGGCACGGCCCCGTTCTCGGTGCCCGATGGCCGGAGTTCCTGAAAACCGCCGCGGAGTTTCTCCGCCGATGACGGCAGGTTGATCCCGCGATACACTGTGTTCTCACCGTGACTCCACTCTACCAGCGGGACCTCGCCTACATTCAGGCTGCGGCTTTCGGAGCGCTCGCTTCAGGCGCTGCCGTCGAAATTGTGCGGCGGCTCGGCGTGGCCACACCCCGTGTGCGGCGGGTGGTGGATGTGGGATGCGGCGCCGGGTTGCTGACGAAGGCCCTGGTTGAGGCGGGCTTTGAGGTAACGGCCATCGACCGATCGGCCGAACTGCTGGAGATAGCGCGCGCGGCCGCCCCGCGGGCGCGCTTTCTCCATGCCTCGATCTACGACATCGAGATCCCGCCTTGCGAGGCTATTGTGGCCCTGGGGGAAGTGCTGACCTACCATCCCGAGGGTGCGGATGGCGATCGTCGAATCCACCGGTTCTTTGAGTCTGCGTCCGCTGTCTTGCCCGGCGGTGGAATTCTGATTTTCGACATCATTGAGTGCGGAGAACCGTCTCTCGCCGGGCGCGTTTGGAGTTCAGGGGAAGATTGGGCGGTACTCGTGGATGCTACCGAAGACGTGGCTTCGCGCACACTGATCAGGAAGATCGAAACGTTTCGGGGCGTGGGTGAGCTTTACAGGCGCGGGCACGAGGTGCACCGAGTGCGCCTCTTGGATACTCGGACGCTCTGCGATCAACTCCACTCCTGCGGGTTCCAGGTCGAAACGGCGCCAGCGTACGGGATCGAGACTCTCGCCGTTCGCCGCCGGGCTTTCTTCTCGACTCGCATGGTTTCCCGCTGAACGGCAGAACAGGATCCCATCCGTTTCGCAGTTGACACCACTCTCCCCGATCGCTACCCTAGTTGGCTATGGAAGATCCGGCGCGCCGTGGCGATCCTCCGCAGGGCACGCTCGAATTGCTGATCCTGAAGACGCTCAGTCGCGGGGCGAACCACGGATTTGGGATTACCTTGCACGTCCACACTTGCGTCGGACGGGCTGTTGCGGGTCGAGGAGGGGTCGCTCTACCCTGCCCTGCACCGGATGGAGGCGCAGAAGCTGGTCAACGGCGATTGGCGCGTGACCGAGAACGGCCGTAGAGCACGCTTTTACTCGCTGACTGAAACGGGAAAGCGCCGGCTCGCGGAGGCCGAGACCAACTGGGCGTCGGTAGCCAGGGGTGTACAGAAAGTGCTGAGGTTCGCATGAGAACCCTCTGGCGGCTTTTGGCTCGGCGTTTCCACTCTCAGACCTCCTGGCACGACGAAATCCACAGTCATCTAATGCTTCGCCAGGAATGGAACCGCGCGCAAGGCCTCTCCACTGGAGAAGCTCATCGCGCGGCGCGAAGGCAATTCGCCAGCTCATTGCGGACGCTCGAGGAGATTCGCCGAGCGCATACGCACGCCTGGTTGGACAACCTTCTCAGAGACACCAAGCACGCCATGCGCGGGTTTCGCAGGTCGCCGGTGTTCTTTTTGATCGCGATTTCGACTCTTGCGATCGGGGTGGGGACGTCGACGGCGGTCTTCAGCGTAATCGATCCGCTCCTGTTCCGCCCTCTGCCTTATCCGAGGGACGAACAACTAGTTTCGGTGGGTTACTTTGGGCCTATCGATACCAACGAATTCAATGTCGTCAGCAGCTATCTGGAGTGGCGGCGCCTCCAGACTCCCTTTCAGATGCTGACTTCGATGCGCCCGGCCTCCACCTGCGATTTGGTGGCTGGAGGGACTCCGCAGCAAGTAGCCTGCTACGGCGTGGAAGCCAACTTTCTACGGACGTTCGGGATCACGCCGGACCTCGGGCGAGATTTTGCTCCCCAAGACGACCTCCCCCGCGCGCCGACGGTGATTCTCATTTCCCACCGACTCTGGCAGCAGGTTTTTGGCGGCGATGCCCAAATCCTTGGCCGAACCGTGACCTTGAATGAAGAGCCAGTGCGAATCATCGGGATCCTTCCCCAACGGTTCGAGATGCCTCAGCTGGGTGACTGGGACGTGCTGCTACCGGAACGTCTGGATGCCAGCCTGCCGCACTCGGTCGACTCCAATTCGGCATTGCGCACGTTCGCACGACTGCGGGACGGTGTGTCGATCGCAGAGGCACGCGATCAAATGCGGCCGCTGTTTAAGCCGGGGTAAAGGAAGATGTTCCCGCCCAATTGCGCGTCGAAGTCCGGCTGGTGGTGCGATCGCTGCGCGAGCGTCAGATCCACGAGGTAAAGCAGGCATCCTGGATGCTGCTCGGCGCCGTGTTCGCCTTGCTGCTCGTTGCCTGCGCCAATATCGCAAACCTTTTGCTGGCCCGGGCTGCGGCGCGGCGGGGAGAACTGGCCGTGCGCGCGGCCATCGGCGCGGGCCGCGGCCGGCTGATTCGTCAGTTGCTGACCGAAAGCCTGTTACTCGGGCTCGCCGGCTCGGTCGGGGGATGCGGTTTGGGATGGGTACTCCTGCGGGCCTTGGTGCGGCTGGCTCCCGACGGACTCGTCGGTCTGGGGCTGGCCGCCATCCAGCTGCGCGTCCTGCTGTTCGCGCTGGGAACCTCGCTGGCGGCGGCCCTGCTGTTCGGCATCGCACCCGCACTGGAACAGCCACGCGCCGAGTCTCTCATCGGATGGCGCGCGGCGGCAGCGGCGCCGATGGCGCTTCGGCGCTGCCTGGTGGCCGCCCAGGTGGCCATCTCGCTGGTGCTGCTTACCGGCGCGTCGCTGTTTCTACGCAGCCTGTGGAAACTCGAGACCCAGCCGCTGGGATTCCGGCCCGAGCGCCTGTTGACCGCTTCTTTCACCCTCCGGCGACAACGCTACCAGGCGGCGGCCGAACAAGCCGCCTTCTTCCAGCAATTGGAGACGCGGCTGAAAACGATCCCCGGGGGAGGTTCGTTCGCGTTGAGCGACTCCATCCCGCCGCGAGGCTCGATGGGGCGACCGTATTCCAACATGCGGATAGCCGGACATCTGCCGCTGGCACAGAATGGCGGCCTTGTGGCGTTCCGATGGGTGACGCCGGGGTATTTCCAAGCCATGGGGATCGCGATTCTTGCGGGCCGCGATTTTGAGAACGCGGAGCGAGCCGCGGGCGAGCCGCCTCTCATCTTGACCGCAAGCTTGGCCCAGAGGATGTTCGGCGACGAGAACCCCGTCGGGCAGCACATCGAACTGGAGAGCGACGGCCGGTGGTCGGTGGTGGTGGGAGTGGCCGCGGACGCTAAGAACAGCGGGATCGACGTCATCGCAGATCCCGAGTATTACCGGCTTCGCATGAATGATGGGCGTGGATTCGGTCGAACCGCGGTGGCGTTGTTTCGCACCTCGCTCGACGAGGCGACGCTGGCGCGGTGGGTGCACCGGGAATTGGCCGCCGTGGATCCTGGGATACCCGTAAAGATCGAGACCATGGAGGCGCGCGTGGGGCGATTCACCGACCGGCCGCGCTTCCTGGCGTCCCTGGTGACTGTGTTCGCCGCTTTCGGGCTGGTGCTGGCGGCAGTAGGACTCTACGGCGTGCTCTCGTTGCTGGTGGCGCAGCAGACGCGGGAAATCGGAGTGCGCATGGCGCTCGGCGCACGGCCGCGCACCATCGCCTGGCGCATCCAAGGCTACGCCGGGACCTGGACCGGAATCGGAGTCGCCGCCGGCCTCCTTCTCTCGCTGGCCTTGACACGATCGGTGAGGGGGCTGCTGTTCGACGTATCGCCGGTCGATCCCTCCTCGTTGGCCTCTGCTGCGGGAGTCTTGGCAATCCTGGCAGCGCTGGCGGCGTGGGTTCCCGCCCGCCGGGCCGCGCGGGTGGACCCGGTAGTGGCCTTGCGGGAGGAATAGTCCTGCTGCCGCCACCTAACGCAAGGCGCCAACCTGGTAATCGGTGATGACGCGCTCGGTCTGATAGTCGTAGCGGGCGCTGGCGTTGGCGATCTGTGCGGAAGTCAAACTGAGCTGCGCCTGACTCAATTCGACAATCGAGCCCAGCCCGAGGTCGTAGCGGCTTTGCGCCAAGTCTAGCGCAAGTTGCGCCTCGTCGAGCAACTGTTGGGTCAGCGCCAGTCGGTCATACGCGGTGGTCGCGTTCAACCACGCCACGCGGACATCGCGCGTAATGCGATTCTGTAGATCGCTGATGTTCTGGGTAGCCGCGCGGGCCTTCAATTCAGCTTCCGCCTGCCGGGCCTTGAACAATCCGCCGTTAAAGATGGGAATGGTCACGTTCAATCCCACGGCGCCGTAGCGGCTTCGGATCGTCGAATTGCCGGTCGGCACAAACCCAGCCGTGCCCGATACGCCGATGTTCGGGAAATAGAGGTCATGTTCAGCCTTGGCAAATCGGTCGGCGGCGCTCTGCCTGAGGCGCAAGTCCTTGAGCTCGGGGCGATCCTCGATGGCCTGCTGGATCAGGCCCTCAACGCGATCGGCGAGCGGCGGCGGCATCGGCTCGTCGCTCACGGTGAATCGGGACTCTCCGGGAAGGCCCAGGGCCGTAGCCAGGTTGGCGTCAGCGGCCTGGACGTCGTTCTGCGCCTGAACCTGTAGCAGCTTCGCGTCGGCGAGATTGACTTTGGCAAAGCTGACATCCAGCGTAGATTTCAAACTGCTTTGCGCCAGCGCAGTCACCTGGTCGGCGATTAACTGGCGGGCGGCGACGGTCTGATCGGCCACCTTCATGACCGCCTCGGCCCGGAGGAGCGCGAAATAGGCGCGGCCGGTATCGAGCAGGATCTCGGCGCGCGTGGTCTCGGTGGCCTGGTCCTGCGCATCGGCCGCGAGCTTCGACATCTGGACCAGATTGGTCGTGCGGCCGAAGTCGGTGATCATCTGGCCAAGGGAGAGGCCGGAGCCCACGCGATGGAAAATCACCGGATTGCTCAGCGTACCGGCGGCCAGGCGGCTCCCGTCGTCGGCACCGACTCCCGTCAAGAGGCCGGAGATACTGGGCTCAAAACTGGCGCGATATTGCGCGGGTACTTGATGCGCGGCAGAAGCCGCCAAGGCGGCCCGGGTGAATTGGGGATTGTTCTGGATGGCCAGGCGCTTGGCTTCAGCCAGGGTCAGATGCAAGGCCGGTTGCGCGCGGGCCAAATCGGCCATCGGGACCAGGGAAACAAGGAGCAAGAACCGCCTCATAAATTAAGCCTCTTTTCGATAGACGAGCACGTACGCCGCGGGCACCAGCAGCACCGTGAGCACGAGCGAGAAACTCAACCCGCCCAGGATCGCGCGCGCCAGCGGCGCGTAGGCCTCGCTGCCGCGACCGAGCTTCAGCGCCATCGGTAACAGCCCGATGATGGTGGCGAACGAGGTCATCAGGACCGGACGCAACCGGACACGGCACGCGACTGCGATCGCTTCGGTCACCCGCATACCCTGGCCTTCGAGCTGGTGTGCGAATTCCACCATCAAGATGCTGTTCGAGACCGAGATACCGACCAGCATGATCACGCCCATCAGCGACATGACATTGAGCGTAGTCGCGGACAGGTAAAGAATCAGAATGACTCCCGCGAGCGCTGGCGGCACCGCCAAAAGAACGATGAACGGATCGACAAATGAGCGGAACTGCGCCACCAGGATGAGATACAGTAGCACGATCGCCAGGACCAAACCGATGGCAAAGTTGCGGAAGGAAACACGCATGCCCTGGACCATACCGCGCAGCGTCACGTCGAGGCCGTCGGGGATCTTCGTCGCGGCGATGATACGGTCGATGGTGTCGGCGATGCGCCCCAAGTCCTCGTTAAGAGGACGAACATAGATATCGTTCACGCGGCGGATGGCGTAGTGATCCACCTCGGTGGGCGACTGGATGCGCGTGATATGGCTGATCATGTCGAGACGTGTCGGTGAGGGATCCTTGGGGCCGCGCAGCGGGATGGCGCGCAGGTCGTTGAGCGTCTTCACCTGGAACTCGGGATACTGCACGGTAAGCATGTAATCGTTGCCATTCTTAGGATCGATCCAATAGCTGGGGGCGATCATGCCATTGGAGGTGAGGGCGGTGATCACGTTGTCGACCACCTCGCGTTGGTCGAGGCCGAGTTCGCTGGCACGCACCCGGTCCACGTCGAGGCGCAGGGCGGGATAATCGATATCCTGCGGGATGAACACGTCGGCCACACCGGGGATCTGGCGGATCTTGGCAGCCAGTTGCAAGGTGGTGGCGTAGGATTTCTCCAGGTCGCTGCCCCCCACTTGAACGTCGATGGGCGCGGGCAGGCCGAGGTTCAACACGGCGTCCACGATGCCGCCGGATTGGAAATACGTGGTAAGCTCGGGCATCTCGGCGGCAACGCGCTGTTTGACACGCGCCATGTATTCATAGCTGCCCACCTTGTGATCGTCCTTTAAGCTCACCTCGACGAACGCCGTGTGCATGGCAGAGTTGGTGGTGTACATGGCGGACAAGTCGGGCGTGGAACCGAGGTTGGAGACGATCATGCCGAGATCTTGGGGCGAGATAACCTGGCGGATCAAATTCTCCAGGCGCTCAACCTCGTTATCGGTGACTGCGAGGCGCGCGCCGGTGGGCGCCTTCAAATTGATGACAAACTGTCCGGCGTCAGTGCGCGGGAAAAACGAGACGCCGAGGGACGGAAGCAGCGCCAGGCTGGCGACGAAGATCGCCGCGAATCCGACAACAGTCGGAACCGGACCCCGCAGGACGACGCCAACCAGAGAGTCATAGATCTTGAGAAAAGCTTCAAAACCTTGGTTGAACCAGATGTTGAAGCGCGGGCCGAAAGAACGGCGACGGGGCGCATCGACGGTCACGGGTTGTTCGGAAGACGGAGTACCGTGGTGGGACGCAGCTTTGATGAAGCGGGCGCAAAACAGGGGCACGACCGTCATCGCCACGATGAACGAGGCAAACAGCGAGAGTACCACCGCCAGCGCCAGCGCGGAGAAGAGAAACTTGCTGACGCCATAGAGGAACGTCACCGGAAAGAACACGACCACCGTCGTGAGCGTGGCGGCGAGCACGGGTAGGGCCACCTCCCGCCCGCCTTTCTCCGAGGCGACGTCCGGCGATTCACCCAGCTCCAGGTGGCGGTAGATATTTTCCAGGACGACCACGGAGTTGTCGATCAAGCGCGAGAAGGCCAGCGCCAAGCCGCCGAGCACCATGCTGTTGATCGAACTGCCGCCCAGCGCCAGCGCGATCGCCGCCGCCAGGGCCGACAGGGGAATCGAAAAGAACACGGCCACGGTGGCACGCAGGCTTCCGAGAAAGACCAGGATCATCACGGAGGTCAAAAACAGTCCGATAGCGCCTTCGTGGCCTAAAGTCTCGATGGCTGCCTTAACGAAGGCCGATTGGTCGAACACCACGTTAGTGACTAACTCCTTGGGCACGTCGAAGAGGTGCTTGAGGCGATCGCGCACGCCATTCACCACGGCGATGGTGTTGGTGTCGCCTCCTTGCTTGAGCACGGGCACGTAGACCGAGGGCTGGCCGTCGACGCGCACCAGATTGGTCTGGATCTGCTGTGCGTCCTTGGCATAGCCGATATCGGCTACCCGGACCGTCGACACGCCCACGGTCTTGATGGGAAGCCGGTCGATGTCCTCGACACTCGAAACCTGGCTGTTGGTGTAAATGTTGTAATCGAGCTGACCGAGTTGCAGGTCGCCCGCGGGTAGGATGAGGTTCGCGTTGTTAATGGAGCGGACCACGTCCATCAAGCTCAACTGGTGGGCTTCGAGCTTGTACGGATCGGTGTAGACCATGATCTGGCGGTAGCGGCCCCCGAAGGGTTGCGGCACACTGGCACCCGGCACGCTGGCCACCTGGTTGCGCACCTGGAACTGTGCCAGGTCGCGCAGAGTGGTCTCGTTGAGGCCCTCGCCTTTGAACGTGACCAGGCAGACGGGCAGGCTGGAAGCGTCGAACTTGAGGATCACGGGAGGCAGCGTCCCGGGGGGCAGGCGGCGCAACTGGGCCATCGCCAGGTTAGATATGGTGGTGACGTCAGAATCGGCGTTTGTGCCGGGCTGGAAGTAAACCTTGATCACACTGACGCCGGGCAGCGAGCGCGATTCCATGTGCTCGATTCCGGCACCCAGCGTGAAGAAACGTTCGAACCGGCTGGTGATGTCGGTCTCGATCTGCTCCGGCGGCATACCGGAATAGAACGTGGCTACCGCCACCACTGGGATGTTCATGGCGGGGAACATGTCCACCGGCATCCTCAGCACGCTGGTCACGCCGACGACGGCGATGATCAGGCAGACCACGACAATCAAATAGGGATTCCGAATTGCAAAACGAGACATGCCATTTTCCTCAGAACAACTACGAGCCTGAAGAGGCCGCCAGGACAGTGATTTTAGGGTGAACCTCGCTGCCGGGCTCGAGGCCCGAGCGACCGGTCAACACTACCAGGTCGCCTTCATTGAGACCGGAGCGCACCTCGACGCGGGTGGCCGTCTCCAGCCCGAGTGAGACCTTGCGGATTTCGACGCGGCGGTTGGGGGTAATCACCATCACCCGGCCGGTTGCGGAATCCGCTTCCGAATCGACGGCCAAAAGCGGCAGTGTGATGACCGAGTCACGACGGTCCAAGGTGAGATGGACTTCGGCATACATGCCCGGGATGAGCAACAGGTTGGGATTCGGTACGTCGACTTCAGTGTCCATAGTGCGCGTGGAAACGGATAATTTAGAAGCGAAACGGGCCACCTTTCCAGGAAAAGTGCGCTGCAGCGTCGGAACCTGCACCTCGACCTGCTGGCCAATGTGAACGGTGGGCACGGCCGACTCGGGCACCGGCAGAATCAGCCGAAGGAGGTTGTTCTCGGAAAGCCGGACGACCGGCATAGCCTGAGTCTGCGAGGTCGTCCCCGCCTGAATCATGGAACCGGTGTCGGCGTAGCGCTTGGTGATGACCCCGGTAAACGGCGCGGTGACCCGCTCGTACTCGATCAGGGTCTGTACCTTCTGCCGCTCGGCGGCGTTAACGCCCACTTGCTCATTGGCGGCAGCGAGAGCCGACTTCGCGGCCGACACCTGGGCCTCCGAGACCAGATCTTTGCTGCGCGCATCGTCGATTTCCTGCTGGGCGATGAGACCTGGCTTCTTTTGGACCACCGCGGAGAGCCGCTGGAAGGACAAATGGGCGATTTCGTGACCCGACTCGACGCGCTGCAACTCACCTTTGGCACGCTCGACTTCGGCATGGCTGCGATCCAGAGCGGCTTTGGCGCGGCTAAGGTCATCGGCCATTTCCGGGATTTCGAGCGTGGCTAGAAGCTGGTTCTGAACAACCCGGTCTCCAACATCCACGTTGATCTGTTTCACATATCCGGAGACCTTGGCCATGACATCGACTTCCTGAAAGGGCCGGAACTCGGCGGTAATCACCAGGTCGCGGGAGAGACTCTCGGCGGCGGCGCGAACCACGGCGACGGTTGGCACTTCCGAGGTCGCGACGCCGCCCGCCTCGACGCTGGGATTCCGGGAGCAGGACGGCGCGATCAGAGTGAGGGCTGCGAGCGGGAGAAGGGGTAACGTTCGAATCAGGAATTTCAACATGGACTCCTCCATCGGTTTGGTGAATGGCGTGACGGAGTTTCCCGGGCGAGAAATCGGGTGACGGGCCGATCTCGACGATTCGCTGTTGGTGTTGGCCAATCTTCGGCGCGGCCGCGAAGTTTCGCGATTAATTCCGCAAGGATGGAAAAGACGACGTAGCAAGGCGCACACAAGAGATCACCGGAGCGAACTCTCAATCCGAGAGTTTCCGCGAGGTCGGCAGAATCCACGATGTGGATCGAGGAGTGCGAGACCCCCACCGAGCGGGCGGACAAGGGGAACTCCCAAGCGCGGGCACCCAGGATATCGCCAACCAAGCCATCGGTAATGACACCAACCCAGCCGAAGGCTAGAAGGATTGCGCTATGCACTTCACCCGCGCCGGAAGCCCCGCCACGGTCGGAATCCTGGATGGCGGCGATCCGCGAGACTGGCACGGGCGCGCTGAGGGACCGAACAGAACAAGTGGCGGCATACCTTAAGATCAAAAGGAAGCCGCCGGTCGCGCAGGCGAGCCGGGGCCGCGTGAAGCCTAGGTTCGGTAACCGCACACCAAACCGCTTCGTTCGATCGGTGAGAATACAGGTGTCGTATTGGCGGATGGCCTCAACAGAAGGCGGCAGACCCGCCGAGGTCCGATGCTGGCGATCAGGCTGAGGATTGGGCATGCCTCAAGCGGGAGGGTTTAGCTTCCCTTGGCCCAATCATAAGGAATGACCCGACACAACAAAATACCCGGCTTAGGGTATTTCGTAGCGAGTTGCGAGGACGGACGATTGGCGCGGCCGGCGTTTCGCTTATCGGTTCCCCGCCCCGGCTCCGGCAGAGGCGGCTTTCCGGCTCAAGAAGCACTCCCGGCAGTAGACGGGCCGCCCTTGCGTCGGTTTAAAAGGAACGGTGGTTTCCCGGCCGCATTGCGAGCAACTGGTCATAGTTTCAGCTCTGGCGGAGCTGCCGCTTGAACCCTGACGCTTGGTCTTACAAGGCTTGCAGCGCTTGGGCTCGTTTTTGAAATTCTTGTCGTGGAAGAAGTGTTGTTCTCCCGCTGTAAAGACGAATTCTGCCCCGCAGTCTACGCACTTGAGAACGCGGTCCTGGAAGTCCGGCATAGCTAGTGCCCCGTGATCGACCTGTACTGGTGTCAGATAGTGGCAGCGAGGCCCCGGCTGAAATTGAACTGACGGCCGAACGCCCCGCTTCCGTGTTACTCGATCTCCCGGCGTGATTTCTTCCGGTTTCGTTTGCGGGCCAGCGCCTGCTTGGCCCGGCGCTTCTCGCCCGGTTTCAGGTAGAAAGAGTGACGCTTCACTTCTTTGATAATGTCCTCCTGCTGGACCTTTCTCTTGAACCGGCGCAGGGCGTTTTCTAACGTTTCGCCCTCCTGAAGCTTGACTTCAGCCAAACGAAATACACCTCCCCACTCAACCAAAAATTTCCACACCCAGCGCAGGACGCTACTGTTTCGGAATTCACCCCAGTGGCGTGCCTCCCACAAAAATCCTGCGCCGAGTACAGAAGGTACTGATATCATAGGTGGTTGCTCTATAAAGTCAAGCCCAATTTCCCACAGATCGGGCGGGCCATCCGGTCTGATGTTATAAACCCGCTTTCTTTTCAGGGACTTAGGCTGACGTGGAAAATTTAATAGCGATTCTTCTCGCCGGGGGCGCGGGCGAGCGTTTATATCCGCTCACGAAAGACACCGCCAAGCCGGCGGTCCCTTTTGGAGGCGCCTACCGCATCATCGATTTCACCCTGTCCAACTGCATCAACTCGGACGTTCGCAAGATTTTCGTTCTGACGCAGTACAAATCGCTCGAACTGACGCGCCACATCCGGGACGGGTGGAACATTCTCTCCCCGGAGCTGGGCGAGTTCATCGAGGTCATTCCTCCCATGAAACGGGTGAGTGAAGACTGGTACCAGGGGACGGCCGACGCGGTTTTTCAAAACTTCCAAAGCATCGAAGTCGAGGCGCCGCGGCATACTCTGATCCTGGCAGGGGATCACATTTATAAGATGAACTACGGCGAGATGGTGGATTGGCACCGCCAGCACAAGGCGGACATCACCATCGCCACGATCCGGATTCCGCCCGAAGAAGCCTGGCGTTTCGGAGTAGCAGAGATCGAGGAAGACTACCGGATCGTGGGATTCGAGGAGAAGCCACAGCACGGCAATCCCCGGCGGTCGCCGTTTGACCCAAACGCCGTAAGCGCTTCGATGGGAGTGTATGTCTTCGAAACCGATGTGCTGCTGCGGCTGCTCCACGATGATGCGCAGAACCCAAACTCGACGCACGACTTCGGCAAGGATGTGATCCCTTGCAACCTGCACAAGGCGCGGGCGATCGCTTACGATTTTCACGATATGAACGCCAAGCAAGTGCTCTACTGGCGCGACGTGGGGACGCTCGACGCATACTACGAAGCCAACATGGATCTGGTAGCGGTGGTGCCGGAGTTCAACCTGTATGACCAGCGCTGGCCGATCCGTACCAAAGTGACGCAGCAGCCGCCCGCGAAATTCGTCTTCGCGCAGGAGGGGCGGCGGATGGGCGTGGCGGTCGACTCGGTGGTCAGCGCCGGCTGCATCGTATCGGGCGGTCGCGTTTTACACAGCGTGCTGTCGCCGGGAGTGCGAGTGAACAGTTATTGCGAGGTGGAGTATTCGATCCTTATGCCGGGAGCGGAAGTCGGGCGCTACAGCCGGGTCCGGCGCGCCATCCTCAATACGAATGTGAAAGTCCAGGAGTCGAGCGTCATCGGCTACGACCTGGAAGCCGACCGCGCGAAGGGATATCAGGTCACCGACGCAGGAATCGTGGTGGTGTCCTAAGCGGTGGCCGAGGACCAAGGGCCAGCAGACTGAGGCTCAAGGAGCTGCACGTTGATCGCGATCGCGAAGGTGGTGGGCCGGGAGATTCTGGATTCGCGCGGGAATCCGACCGTCGAAGCCGATGTCTATCTGGCAGATGGCAGTATGGGGAGGGCGGCGGTGCCGTCGGGTGCGTCAACCGGCGAGCACGAGGCGGTGGAGCTACGCGACGGCGACGCGTCGCGCTACCTTGGCAAGGGAACGCAGAAGGCCGTGACCCACATTAATGGCGAAATCGCCAATGCTCTGCGCGGCAAGGATGCCACGCAGCAGGCGGCAGTCGACGGGGTCATGCGGGACCTCGATGGGACTCCGAACAAAGGCAAGCTGGGGGCCAATGCGATCCTGGCGGTATCGATGGCAGTGGCCCGCGCATCCGCGCACGCGCAGCGGACGCCCCTATTCCGTTATCTGGGCGGGGCCGGCGCCGCGACGCTACCGGTGCCGATGATGAACATCATCAATGGCGGAGCCCATGCGGACAACTCGGTGGACTTCCAGGAGTTCATGATCGCCCCATTCGGCACCGCCAGATTCTCCGAGGCCCTCCGAATGGGCGTCGAGGTCTTTCACACGCTGAAAAAGGTGCTTTCGAAAAAAGGGCATTCGACGTCGGTAGGAGACGAAGGCGGATTCGCGCCCAATCTAAAGTCGAACGAGGAGGCGATCGAGAGCGTGCTTGAGGCGATCACACAGGCTGGTTACACGCCCGAGTCGCAAATCGGCGTCTGCCTCGATCCGGCAGCGAGCGAGTTCCTCCAGGACGGCAGATACGTCTTCAAGAAATCGGATAAAACCCAGCGAACGTCCGAACAGATGGTGGAGTTTTGGTCGAACTGGGTCAGGCAGTACCCGGCGATCCTTTCGATCGAAGACGGCATGGCCGAAGACGATTGGAAGGGCTGGAAGGTGCTCACCGATATGCTGGGCCAGAAAGTGCAACTGGTCGGCGACGATCTGTTCGTTACCAACACGGCGCGGCTGAAGCGTGGCATCGAAGAAGGCATCGCGAATTCGATTTTAATCAAGGTGAACCAGATCGGCACTCTGACAGAGACGCTGGAGGCGATCGAAATGGCGGCCCGTGCGGGCTACACTGCGGTGGTGTCCCACCGCTCGGGCGAGACCGAAGACGCCTTCATCGCCGACCTGGTGGTGGCCACCAGTGCCGGGCAGATTAAGACCGGTTCGGCCAGCCGCACGGACCGAATCGCGAAATACAACGAGCTGCTTCGCATCGAGGAGCTTCTTGGCTCGTCGGCACGGTTCCTGGGTAGGAAGGCATTCCGCCAGTAAACGGTAGACTCTATGCACAACTTGGTCTTGATCCGTCACGGTCAGAGCCGGTGGAACGAGCAGAACCGGTTCACCGGGTGGACCGACGTCGATCTCTCCGCCAAGGGCCGGCAGGAGGCCAAAGAAGCCGGCGACGTGTTGAAGGCCGGCGGTTACACGTTCGATGTTGCCTACACCTCAGTGCTAAAGCGCGCCATCCGCACACTGTGGATCGTCCTGGACGAGATGGATTTGATGTGGATTCCAGTGCAACGCTCGTGGCGGCTCAATGAGCGGCACTACGGCGCGCTGCAGGGGTTAAACAAGGCCGAGACGGCGGCGAAATTCGGTGAAGCGCAGGTGAAAATCTGGCGGCGGAGCTACGATATCCGCCCGCCCGAGCTGACCGAGGACGACGAACGCTACCCAGGCCGCGATCCGCGCTACCGGGAGCTTGGCAAAAGCGATTTGCCCCTGACCGAGTGCCTGAAGGATACGGTCGCGCGTTTTCTGCCGCTCTGGCATTCCACCATCGCGCCGGCAATCCAGAAGGGCCAGAAGGTGTTGATCGCAGCTCATGGTAACAGTCTTCGCGCGCTGGTCAAGTATCTGGACGATGTCTCGGAGTCGGACATCGTCGAGCTGAACATCCCGACCGGAATGCCGCTGGTCTATGAACTCGACCAGAAGCTTAGGCCGCTCGACCGCCACTACCTGGGCGATCCGGAGAAGGTCAAAGCCGCCATGGAAGCCGTGGCGGCGCAAGGAAAGAGGAAGTAACCGGACCCGAGCCGGGCGTCACAGTTTGACGACCGCGGCACTAACGGGTTTCTCACCGACCGGGATGAGCGTAAACAAGGACGCCGATTTGTACTTATGAGCGCGCGGCTCGGTGAGGGAGTAGAGGCGGATCACGGCGAGGTCGCCGGATTTCTCATTCAACACCAAAGCGTATTGCTTGTCGGGGGTGATCGAGATCTCGCGTGGCTCCTGACCGACCGAGACCACGGACACCAGCCTTCGGTCGTCGATGTTGAGGACAGTCACGCTGTTGGTCGCGGGATTGGTAACCAGCAGATACGTATCGGTGACTGCCATGCCGTCGGGCGCACGGCCGGCCAGGACGGTTTCCGCCACCTCGGTCTGGTAAGGATAGACGATCACCACGGCGTCCATCCCGTCGCCGGTGAGGAAGAGTTGGCCACCGTCGGAGTTGAAGCAAAAGCGGCGTGGTTCGAAAGGTAACGGGAGACGGACCACTTTTTTCCCGGTCGCGGCCTGAAAGATGGTCACGCTGCGGTCCCTACGGCTGGCGGCGAGAAGCTGTTTCCCGTCCCACTGGAAACAGACGCCGCTCGGCTCAACCCCGGTGGGGATGATGCGCTCGACAATGGCGTGTTCGAGGAGAGCGAGTGTGAGCGTTCGTGCCTGCTGGCTCGCGATGACGGCCCGGCCGTGGCTGCTGAGATCGAAGTCGTCGGGCGGCGCGGCCAGCCGGATGCGTCGGCGCGGCCGCAGCGAATCGAGCGGAATTTCGATGAGCCCAGCGGGATCGCGAGAAAGCACCCATAGCGCATCGGCCGTAGGCGCCAGTTTCATGGCAACCGCTTGGTTGCTGGCGTGAATGCGACCGCTCACGGAAAGCGAAATCGCGTCGATCACATAGACGCTTCCGGTCTGCGGCGCTAGCACAAACGCCTTCGGGCGCGACGGATGGGCAACAACGGCGCTCGGCGCTGTGTCCAGAGGGATCGCCGGCCATCGCCGGAAGTTGCTCAGATCGACGACGGCGAGCGAGTGGCTGACCTGGTTTGCCAC
>JAGWQP010000294.1 GCA_028876805.1 Acidobacteriota bacterium
CCTACTGGATTAAAGTTTCGGCCTTGCCGGACGGATCATTCACGGTCACGAACGCGCGCAACGGATTCAGCAAGACGTATGAGGCGAGATAGATCATAGCACGCCGCTGAAAAAGCTGACTTCGCGGATGTCCTCAACGGCGCTGACTTTCATACCGTTCAAGTGCATCCGCTGTTCTGACCGCTGTTGAACGGGAACGCCTACCGGTGCGACGTTTCAGCCCACGGTCAGCGAATCCTCGCGCTGACGCCACGCCTGAACGCTCGGGAGCCGATCACCATCGTGCGAAACTGGCCCCCGGGGGTGAAGAAGTAAAGGTCCCGGCTAACACAAACACGCTTTTTGGGCTCTGTGACAGGTAATGCCGCAGCATTTGGTGACAGCCCCGGGAGGTTTGTCGGCCACTCGTAGGAAGCTTGCCATCGGTTAACAGGCTGCGCAGCTTTGGAAGAGTCGCGCGTTACTCGGCCTAAGCGGCTGAGTCGAGTTTTGCAACCCGTATACCGACCGGGACAGCCAGCCGTCCCGACAGGCTGGGCCACCGCGGTCTTGGTCGCTGTCGATCCGCTCGGGCTTAGCAACCGAATCCAGAATGAGGTCTCACTCCGGCAGGAACCCAGCGATATCGAACTACCAAAAGGAAAGCCGCCGGCCTGCGCCGGGGGCTCTTCCCTATCGAGCAGGGGTCCGCTTACCTGCTGACTTGGATACTGCTTCCAGTTCCGCCGCCACGGCCGGGACGAGCGCCGCCACCGTTGGAGACCAGCTTTACCCAGAGTGAACCATCGCCCTTGTAGTACGAGGTGTCCTTGGCGCTGCGCAGCGCATCCATGCTGGTTTGTGCCGTGCCCGTGGCTGCGCTGGAGTATCCCGGTAATTCGAAGAGAACCCATGAGCCGCTGTCCAGCTCCCTCAGGCTAATGGTCAGGGACGGCGCTTCGCTTTCCGCCCGGATCTCGGTGCCGGCGAGCACCGTGGTGTCCCCATTGACGGAAAGTTTCCTGCCATTGCGGGTGAGAACGACCGGTGGAGCGCCTCCGCCGAAACCTCCTCTACCACCAGCTCCGCCACGACCTCCCACAGCGCCAGGAGCGCCCGCTGCACCGGGAGCGGCAGGCGCGCCCGGTCCACCACGGCCTCCGGCCGCGACAGGACGGCCGGGTCCACCACGACCCCCGCCACCGAAACCTCCGGCGCCGGCGGCGCCAATCTGCAAGCGTCCCATATCGCCCTTACACACGGCAGCGTTCCAGTCCGGCTTGATTTGACAGTGTTGAGGATCGTCCGCGATCCCGTTGTCAATCACAATGTAGGAATCGGGGACGCCGCCGACCGACCCGTCGATATCGTGGAACACCGCGCCATTCCAGCCTGAAAACCTTCCGAATTCACCGGAGAAGGACCAGCGGCGATCCTGCTGCGGCGGGAAATACACCGGCTTGGCATTTTCGAATTTCAGGCCCTCCACATCGTTGTTGGTGCTGATGGGAAAGCTGGTGTACAGCAGGTAAGAGATGGCTCCGGCTTTGCGAGTGGCATTGTCCTCAAAATTGACGAACTTGGTATTGCTCACATGGTGCGTGAAGTCGTAGTATTCGTAGCCCCGGATCGGGTAATCCGCGTCCTTGCGCGGCATGGTTCGACCATACGCGATTTCCGCTTCGGTTTTGGGGGTGCCTTTATTGCCGGTTTCGCCCACGAACAGGGAGTCCTCGACTTTCGAGGTAAAGTCGCCGTGGTACGGCGCCACACCAGGGTACGCATGGGTGTAGCCGATGCCGCTGTCGGCCAGTTTCAGGCCCTTGAACACATGATTCTCGCCACGGGCCCAGATGGCAGCGCCACTGTTCTTGTAGCTGGTAAAGTCTTGGATCACGCTTTCCAGCCTCGCGCTGTTGGTGTCGCTGGGATCCGTATAGGGCAGATGCGAGTTCCCGCCAAGGTTGAATTTGCCCTGTGCATTGGTTCCGCGATCAAACATCAGCCCGTCGACATCGGAGTGGGAGACATTGCCGGAAAACTGCTTCAGCTGCATACGACGCGGCCAGGTCTTCGCACTGATCTCCGTGCCTTCAAACTTACCCGTTGGGTGTTCCGGTAAAGCGATCCAGAAGCCCGTTGCCTCAGAACCCGCGGACACATTCCCCCGGTAAGTGTTGTCGGGGTTCGTGATCCAGAAGGTGGACGCCGTGTTGTCGGAAGGAATCAACTGATCGGTGGAATTTTGACCGGCCCCTGAGCCGTTCAGGGCGTTTGTCGAATTACACGGTCGGGTGGGATTGCACCGGGTCAGCATCCCCAGGTTTCCAATGTACTGGTTCCCGTGTTCCACGCCATCTTCGAGGAAGTAGCAGTGACCGACGTTGTTGTACGCCACATTGTTCTCAACCCGCACATTGTTCGTACCATGCACCGTCACACAGCGGCTGTAGGTGTCGTGAATCGCAGAGTTCTCGATGTATTGCCCCTGCGTATCGCCCACCAGATGCCAATGGATCGGATACCGCGCCAGGTTCTCGTGCTGACCCATTCGAAAGAACTCGACACCGGAGACTTTCATGGTTGACCCAACCATCGCCATCACATGCCCGCCGCTGAATGACTGGTCGGCGTCGGGTGAAGCCTGGATACGGATATTGCGGGTCAGCATGCCGACTTCTCCACGCTCATCCACGCTGAAAGTGACTTCGCCGTAGTGCATGTACTGAAGTTTCTGATCGAGCGTAATCACTTTTCCAGAGATGCTGGAGATGGTTCGTTCCTCTGCCTGGTGGGGATCGAAATCCGTTGACGCGACAACAATCTGCTCGCCTTTTTTCCAGTCACCGGGATTCAAGACTTCGATGGTGCTGCTACCCGCGGCGGTTGTTTTCGCCAGCCTGGTCCAGGAGTTTTTCTCCGTACCGTGCAGGCTCAGGGTTCCGCCCATCATCATGATCCCGCGGTCGCCCATGGCTTCAATGTCTTCACCCGGCACGTTATTGGTCAGGGTGATTGTCGCATTGCGCGTGTGGGGTTTGCCTTCGGTACCAATCTCCAACTCCCCGCGCACCAGGATCCACTCGGTGGTCAGTTCCAGATCTTTCTTATCTGCGAAGCTCAGTTTGCCGTTGATCCTTAAACCGTGCAGCGGCGGCGGACTGACATCGAGGACAACGTCCATGTCCTTCTCAATGGTGACAACGGCGTCTTTGCCTGGCACCTTCTTGTCAGGCCAGGTGGCTGCATCGGACCAGCGCTTCCCGCGGGCCGTCGAAGACGTTCTTTGCTGAGCCTTAACGACGCCATATCCGCCGAGGACGAAAAAGGCTGGGACCAGCAAGGAAAGGAACAAGCCGTAATGTCTTCGCATCGTTAAACCTCGGTACCATGAAACAACTGAAGAACTGACGACGGGACTTTCATATTATGTTACTTTCTCCTGCCAGATTTCAGTCTCGGTTTCGAGGCGATTCCAGGAACCGATTTGCGCAGCATTGCGGTATGAAACAAAGAGCCCCCGGCCTGTGCCGGGGGCTCTTGCTCAAACAGTAGGGTTGCTGCTTACCGGCTGGCCTGGAGGCTGGCTCCGCCACTAGGGCCGCTGTCAGGGCCGCTGCCAAGGACGTCACCGCTGGAGACAAGCTTGACCCAAAGCGAACCGTTGCCTTTGTAGTACGAGGTGGCACTGGCCTTGCGAAGTGCATCCAGGCTGCTCTGCTCCGTACCCGACGCTGCAGTGGTGAATCCCGGCAGCTCGAAGATCACCCACGAGCCGCTATCCAGTTCCCTCACGCTGAGGGACAGGGACGGCCTTTCGGTGGTCACCTTGATCTCGGTACCGGCTCGTACGTTGGTTTCTCCGGTGACGGTCAAATCCTTGCCATTGCGGCTGAGAACGACTGGCGGCCCCGCAGGTGCAGCGGCGCCTAGGAACCCGACTCTGGGGCCAGCGATACCACCGGGGCCACCCCTGCCAGCGCCAGGACCGCCAGCTATCGCAGCCCCGCCTCTACCGCCGGGACCGGCAACTGCGGGAGCGCCGCCTCTGCCACCGCCCGCGCCTCGACCGCCACGACCGCCGCCGGCGCCGCCAACGGTCATGCGCCCGACGTCGCCCTTGCACACGGCAGCGTTCCAGGTGGGCTTGATCTCGCACGCTTCGTCGATTACGATTCCGTCGTTTTCGTCGTTGATGAGAATGTAGGAATTCGGGACCCCGCTGACCGAGCCGTCCTTGTCGTGGAACACCGAGGTCTGATAGCTCCCGTTGCCGTAATCATCGTTGCTCCACTTACGCTCCATCGGTGGGAAATACACCGGCTTGGCGTTGACGAATTTCGCGCGCTGTATGGTGTTGTTGGAGCTCATTCCGAAGCTGGTATACAGCAGGTACGAGATCGCTCCCGTCTTGCGGGTGGCGTTGTCCTGGAAATTCACGAAGGTGACATTGTCCAGTTCATGACGGTAATCGTAGAACTCGTAGCCGCGGATCGGGAAATCCGCGAGTTCAGGCTCCGGCAAGCTGCGGCCGTAAGCCATTTCCGCCGGCGTCCTGGGGTTGCCGATGTTCTCGGTTTCGCCCACGAACAGCGAGTCAACCACCCGTGACGTAAAGGCGGAACGACC
>JAGWQP010000295.1 GCA_028876805.1 Acidobacteriota bacterium
GCGCGCTCGGCTATCGGCCCGCGCAAAATCTTGTGCCGATATTTCGTGATCCACACGAAGTCATACTTAATATCGCAAACCGCCCCATGGCTACCTGTTCGGATCAAGCGACGGTTTCGTAGCTGTCTTGAAGGAAGGGAATCCGCTATCGGTCGCCCGTTCCATCCGGCGATGCGCCTCGAGCCGCTTGAGGCGCTCCCGCTCGCGGTGTTTCAGGGCAAAATCCCAATAAAGAAAACGCAATCCGGTCAAAATGCAGGTAAAGGCGAGAAAGGTGGGCAAAACGATTGTGTTCGCGCGTCGCATGTCGACCCAAATGAGGGCTGGGGCCATCAGGAACAGGACCATGGCGATGAGCTTCCTGCGGCGCGACCAGAACGAGCCGGTTTCTTCTCGGTGTCGCTGATCCGGGTGGACGATGACCATTAGAGGCGGGTGTGCCAAGCCCTCCGCATCATAGATTTCGCAGCGCATGTGTGGCAGAGCCAGCACCTTCGCCTCGCAGAACTGCTGGGCCGCGTCCAACCGGTCGAAGACGAAGCAGGCGGTCGCCTCAAGATTGGAATAAGGCTTGCCGTCGGCGTCAAGGGACACCGAACTCTGACGGTCTTTCAAGAAGGCAGCGCATTGCGTGGGGCCGAGGAGGTCGACCCAGTCCGGCGGATCGCGCCGACGGTCGAAAAGGCGAATCTGTACACCGCTCTCCACACCTCATCGCAACTACGCCACGCCGTTAGTTCGTGGCAACCAGTTTGAGCGCGGCAAGCGTAGGGCCGAATTTGCCGCGAGGCAGCAGGCTAGGCCCGGAGGCCCTAAAGATAGTGGCCGCGTTGGTGCCGACGTCAAACAGCAGGCCGACGAAACAATTGCTCATTTCGTCCCAGTTTTGTGGCCCCCAGCGCACCTCCTCGGTCGGATCGGGATTGAATTTGTTGTTGGGCGAGTTGTCAAAGTGCGAGATCCCGATCAAACGCGTACCTTTGGGAAGCCCGATGGGCTTGGCGAAGGTGTAGCCGAGCTGCCAGTCGAAGTCAAATTGGCTCTTGAAAAGGGTATCGCTTTCTCCGGAGGGATAGATCGCCCGCAGCTCAAAATCCTTGCCGCGCAAGTGCATGTGCGGCTGCGCATAGGCCAGCCGGACATTGTCGGCGCCAACGGTGACTTCACTGACGACCTCGGCATTGCTGTCGCCCGGAGGGATGACCAGGTTGAGAGCCGTAGGGCCAGCGGACAGAAAGAATCGCGTGGTGGGAGGTTCTTTGGCGAGGGCCAAGCCGAGCTTGGATCGGTCCGTGGTGGCCTCACCGGTGGCAGTATAGTGCAGCTCGAAGACCAGATCCGAGCCCTTGGGCACGAATTTGGCCGAACCCCCAATGGCGAAAGACTGGGCGCCCAAGCCGGGGTTGAACTTGCCGAGGATGTCGTTCCCCTCCGCGATGCTGTTGCGGCCCATACCGGATTCGTAAGCCACCCCTGGCACCGCGTTCTCCATCCAATGGGACCCGGGAGGCCGGACCCAAACCTTGCCGTGATGCAGTACCTTCGGGTTGCCGGGGCGCATTTCGGCGGCGGAGACCCACAGATCCCGGTCGAAGTTGCCTTTAACGAGGACGAACTGGTAATTGATGGTTCCCTTTGCGGGCAGGTGAAAGTCCTCGGGCATTTCGATGACGATGTCCGGCTTGATGTTCCATCCGTCAGTGAACTGGAGCGGGGGCGGGGCGTCGTTCGGGTTGCCTTCGGGAGCGCCGTTGTCCACCCAGGAAACCAAGGTGTTGAGGTCCCTAGTGCTCAGCGTTTTGTCATTCGAAAAAGAATGAGTGCCCTGTGGTTCGGCAAACCAGGGTGGCATCTTCCGCGTGACGACCGCGGTCTTGATCGCCTTGGCCCACGGGCGGGCGTCGGAAAACGTGAGCAGAGACATGGGTGCCACTTCGCCGGGACGATGACATCCCTGACAGTTCTTCTGCAAGATCGGGAGAACATCCTTGCTGAACGTCACCGAGCTAGGGTTGGAAGCGGCGAGGGCCGCGACGCCCACCAGACCACTGACCAGGGAAACTCGTACAGTATCCACTCGGAATGCCTCCGCAGGCGACCTTCGACTGCGAGTCAATGGTAGCGGAGCCTTTGGCCGAATGCAAGGCTGGCGGTGCCGCCTAGCCGCCAACGCGTCACTCGCACCGTAAAGCGTTGGCCGGATCTACGCGGGCGGCTCGCGCGGCCGGAATGTAACTGGCCAACAAGGCCGCGAGAATCAGTACGGCCGTCACGGTCACGAAGGTCAGAGGGTCGAATGGACTCACGGTGAAGAGCTGGCTTCGGAGCCAACGGCTGAACAGGATGGATGCAGCCAGACCGAGAAGCCCTCCGGCCAGAGCCAGCCGCATGCCTTGTCCGACCACGAGGCGCAACACTTGCTGTCGATGGGCGCCTAAGGCCATCCGAACGCCAATTTCTTTGGTCCTCTGCGACACCGCGTAGCTGATGACGCCATACAGCCCCAGCGTTGCCATCAGCAGCGCCATGGCAGCGAAGAAGCCGAGCACGCTGACCACGAACCGGCGCGCCTCAAGCGAAACGGCCAGTCTGGATTCCATGGTCACGAGGTCATGCACCGGTTGCTGGGGGTCTAGCGACTGCACTCGGTCGCGCATCGCGCCAGCGAGTGGGGAGGGATCGCCGTCCGCTCGCACCAGCAAGTAGCCGGCCGGTAGGGGCCGCTGGAACAACGGGATGTAATAGGTTCCCTTGCCGGACTCGACGGCCAGGCTGGAATGCTTGACATGGCCGACGATGCCCACGATGGTGGACCATGCCGGCCCCAGGCGCAGCCGCTTTCCCAAGGGGTTCTCGTTCGGCCAGTACTGTTGCGCGAGATAGTCGTCAATGATCGCCACGGGCTCGCTGCCGGTCCGATCATGAGCCGTGAAGAAGCGACCGGCACGGAGCGGAATGCGGAGCGTCGCGAAGTAATCCGGAGAAATAAAACGGAGATCTCCATGCGGGCCGGGATCGCCAGCGAGTTGCGGTCTGCCCTCGATGGCGAACGACGCTGAATTCTCGGTGGTAAACGGCACTGGCATAGCGACGGCGGCAGAGACGGCTCCCGGAAGATGGGAGAGGCGGTCGATGAGCGCCGTATAGAACGCCAGACGTTTCTCCGGCGTGGCGTATTGGGCTTGCGGCAACGAGAGCAGGCCGCTCATGACATGCCCTGGGTCAAATCCGGGGCTGACGTTGTGAAGACGGGCCAGACTGCGCAGAAACAGGCCGGCTCCAACGAGCAATACCAGCGCGAGGGAAACCTCGCCGACGA
>JAGWQP010000296.1 GCA_028876805.1 Acidobacteriota bacterium
GCAAACCACGTCGGATTCGCTGTACCCTAAGACAGACAGATGCGAATCCTCGTCGTTACCATCGCTATAGCGACCTACGCCTGCGCACCCGTCTCGCAGGCCGGCGTCCCTGAATATACCTATGAAGTGGTTCATAGCTACCCCCACGACCGGACGGCTTTCACCGAGGGCCTGTTCTACCTGGATGGTTTCCTCTACGAGAGCACCGGCATCGAGGGCGCGTCCTCGGTGCGCAAAGTTCGCCTGGAGACCGGCGAAGTCGTTCAACGGCACGATCTGCCGAGCGCCTATTTCGGCGAAGGGATCATCCACTGGAAAGACCGCCTCATCCAGCTCACCTACAAGACCGAGGTCGGATTCGTTTACAACCGCTCCACCTTCGAGACCGAGCGGCGCTTCGAGTACCCCGGCGAGGGCTGGGCGATGACCCAGGATGGAAAGAACATCTTCATGAGCGATGGAACCGCGCAGATTCGCATCTGGGATCCGGAGACTCTGCAGGAACTGCGCCGGATTACGGTGACCGACCAGGGGCAGCCGGTCCCCAACGTCAACGAACTCGAGTGGGTGAAGGGCGAAATCTACGCCAATATTTGGGAGACCGACCGGATCGCGCGCATCGATCCCGCCACGGGCAGAGTTGTGGGGTGGATCGATCTTGCCGGATTGCTGAATCCCAACGAACGCATCGCCGGGCCGGAGGGCACCGATGTTCTCAACGGCATCGCGTACGACGCCAAAGGGAACCGCCTTTTCGTCACCGGCAAGCGCTGGCCTAAACTTTTTGAGATTCGTCTGGTCCGACGAAGCCCGGAGTAGCGCCCCAGACACTCCCGTTCCTGAATCGTGTAGTCGGGAGGAATTACAAACAGCGCGAAATCCGCTTCCCGTTGGTTCAGGTTCTCAAGTTTGGCCGTGTGCCTCCAGTTTGGGCCCGAGGCCTCCGCCGACACCGTCAATCCAGGCTTCGGGAGAACCAACTCGCCTTGCAAGCGCTTCTGTCTGCCATTTCCCGCCCGGCAGCGGTTCCCCAACCACCGGAAATCCAACCCCGAACCCTCCAGAACCGGACTGAGGGATGGTCACCTACCCTTTGACCAGCCCGGGGCGCCTAGCTAGGAAGATGCAACTGAATCAATCGAGCATTACTTATCCATGCGCCAATACCGCGTGACGCCAGATGACTCATCGTACATGCAGGTGAGCGTATGTTTCGACCTCGTGAGAACAGTTATCTTCGCAGCGACTCGCCTGCATTCCTGCGCAAACTCTTCTTCCGACGAGAAATTTAGCTTGCGGATAAGTACGACGTCACCAGCATTTGAATGAGAGGGCACGATCTCGTATTCCGGGAGCGCGTCCACAAGGAGGGGAACAGAGATTCTCTCTTCAGTGCCCAAATAAATGCGGAGTTGGGGAACACAAGATGACTGGCCCTTAATGACTTCGAAGAGGTCTTTATCATTGAACATAGCAACGGTTCAACGGACTACCGTAACCCGCTCGGCACCCTGCGGCCATCAAAGCTCTCTTCTTCAGGGCCTGCACCACCGAGCCTTCGCCGCTGCCAACCAATATCCAACTCTTCAACGCCCCCCAAGCTGCGCTCGGAGTAGATTTCAGCCCTTTTCCAGGATGGCCATCAGCTTCTCCTGGATGACTTCGGCGGTTGACCTGTCCGGCGCGATCACCAGAATGTTGTTGTCGCCGGCGATGGTTCCCACCACTTCCGGCCACTCTTCCTGGTCGAGCGCCTGCGCCACGGAATTGGCATTGCCAGGCGCGGTTTTGACCACCACCAGGTTCTGTGCGCAGCGCACGTCCAGCACAAACTCCGCCGCCAGCAACTGCAAGGCCGGACCTTTTTCCTCATCCGCCATTTCCTGGTATCCCTCCCGCGTCTTGACCAGGCGCAGGTCGCGGATGTCGCGTGACAGCGTCACCTGCGTGGCGGAAATGCCGAGTTCGCGCAGTTGGTGGGCCAGCTCGTCTTGCGTCAAGATGCGCTTGCTGCGCACCAGCTTCAGAATTTGGCCTTGCCGGTAGCTCTTGCTCATTTAGGTAGGCGGTCCACCACCTCGCGGGCCTGCGCCAGAGCCGCGCGGACGCTCTCCGGCCCGGTGCCTCCCGGAATCTCCCGCGACTCGATTCCTTTTTTCGGATCGAGCAGCGGAACCATCTCGGAGGTGAATTCCGGCGCAAACTGCCGCATCTCCTCGGCCGTCCAATCGGCAGGCTTCTTGTTGTTCTGAACACTTTCCAGCACGAAGCGCCCGACGATCTGGTGCGCCTGGTGGAACGGCGTGCCACGCCGCGCCAGCGCTTCGGCCAAATCCGTCGCCACCACCCAGCTTTCCGCCGCCGCGGCCGCCGGACGCGCCCGGTCGAGCTTCACCGATTCGATCACCACACGTGCCATTTCAAGTGACCCGGCGGTCTGATCGGCAGCTTCAAAAAGAGGAACCTTGTCTTCCTGCATATCCCGGTTATAGGTCATCGGCAGCCCCTTCATGGTGACCAATAGCGAAGTCAAGCAGCCGGTTACCCGCCCGCTCTTTCCGCGGATCAACTCGAGCGAATCCGGGTTCTTCTTCTGCGGCATCAGGCTCGACCCGCTCGTCACGCCGTCGCCCAGTTCCAGCCAGCCGAACTCTTCGCTGGAGTACAGGATCCAGTCTTCGGCCAGCCTGCTGAGGTGAATCATTGTGAGTGTACAAGCGTAAAGGAAGTCCAGCGCGAAATCGCGGTCGCCCGCGACGTCCATGCTGTTCCGCGTGATCGAGCGGAAGCCCAGGTCCTCGGCGATGGCTTCGCGATCGAGGTCAAATCCGCTGCCGGCCAGTGCTCCGGACCCTAACGGCGAGGCGTCAGCGTTCAGCTTTGCCGCGTTGAAGCGCTCGCAATCGCGTTCGAACATCTCAAAGTAGGCCAGCAGGTAATGCGGCCACAGGACTGCTTGCGCGCGCCGCAAGTGCGTATAGCCCGGGATCACCGCGTCGGGATATTTTTCGGCCAGGCGTACTAACACCCGCATCACCGCGCCGAGCCCGCTTCGCATCCGATCGCACTCTTCACGCAGCCACAGGCGCGTGTCCAGCGACACCTGCTCGTTGCGGCTGCGACCGGTGTGGATCTTATCCGCCACCGCGCCCGCCCGCTCCTTCAGTTTGCGAATGACCAGGGTGTGGACATCTTCGTCCGTGGCGCCGTCAAAAAATGATGGTGACGCGGCGTCAGTGCTAATCGCGTCAAACGCCGAAACGATCTTTTCGCGCTCCGGCCCGCTCAGAATGCCGGCCCGTTCCAGCGCCCGCGCGAACGCCTGCGATCCGCGAATGTCGGCGTCGATCAGCCGTCGGTCAAAATCGAGTGACCTCGAGAAACGCTCGAAGACTTCCGACGGCCCCGACCGAAACCGCCCGCCCCAGAGCTTCATTTCGCTTTGCCGGCCGAGGCTTTGCTCTTCAACCCCGCCCGTACCTTGATCGGCAGGCCGATCAGGTTGATGAAACCCAGTGCGTCCTTCTGGTCGTAGCTCGCCCCCATGGTGAAGCTCGCGATGTCGAGCGAGTACAGCGAATAAGGCGACTTCCGGCTGAGCGGCTCGATTGCGCCTTTATACAGCCGCAACTTCACTTCGCCCGTCACCGGTTCGCTGACGATTTCGAAAAATGCGTCGAGCGCTTCGCGCAGCGGCGTGAACCACAGGCCGTTGTACACCATCTCGGCGTAGTCGAGCGCCAGCTTCTGCTTGTAGTGCAGCGTGCTTTTGTCGAGCGTCAGCGCTTCCAACTCCCGCGCCGCGGACAGGATCAGCGTGCCACCCGGCGTCTCGTAACAGCCGCGCGACTTCATTCCAACGAATCGGTTCTCGACCAGGTCGATTCGGCCGACGCCGTGCGTGCCGCCGATCTGGTTCAGTGTCTCGAGCAGCTCAACCGCGCCCACCTTGTTTCCGTTCGCTGAGACCGGAATACCCCGGTCGAAGCCGATGGTCACCTCGCTCGGTGTATCCGGCGCCTCCGCCGGGCTCTTAGTGAGCATCCAGATGTCATCCGGCGCCCGATTGGCCGGATCCTCGAGCGCTCCCCCTTCGTGCGAGATGTGCCAGATGTTGCGGTCGCGCGAGTAGATCTTCGTGGTGGATGCAGAAATCGGGACATTGTGTTGGCGCGCGTATTCAATGGCATCCTCGCGGCTGACGATCTTCCATTCCCGCCACGGAGCGATCACCGCCAGGTGCGGCGCCAGCGCCTTGTAAGTCAGCTCGAATCGAACCTGATCGTTTCCCTTCCCCGTGCAGCCGTGCGCGAGGCCATCGCAGCCCGTGGCCAGCGCCACTTCCACTTGCTTCTTCGCCAGCAGGGGCCGCGCAATCGAGGTGCCCAGCATGTACTTGTGCTCGTAGACGCCGCCCGACCGGACCATCTTCCACAGATATTGGCTGACGAACTCCTCGCGCATGTCCGCCACGTGCACTTCGGACGCGCCGGTCTTTCGCGCCTTCTCCTCCAGGCCGGCCAGCTCCTCGTCTCCCTGTCCGATGTCGCCGCACACCGCGACCACCTCGCAGCCGTAATTTTCCTTCAGCCACGGAATGATGACCGAGGTATCGAGGCCGCCCGAATAGGCAAGAGCCACTTTCTTGGGTTTAGCCATAGACTCCTAAAGTAACAGGCCGCGGCCCGTGCGAACCGTTCACCCCAGCATCATCAACAACAGCGCTTTCTGCGCGTGAAGCCGGTTTTCGGCCTGGTCAAACACCACTGACCGCTCCGCCTCGATCACCGAATCGGTGACTTCTTCACCCCGCCGCGCCGGAAGACAGTGCATGAAAATCGCCTCCGGGCGTGCCTGGGCCAAGAGCTCCTCGGTCACCTGGTAAGGCCGAAAGGCCTTTTTGCGTTTCAGAGCTTCCCGCTCCTGCCCCATGCTGGTCCAGACATCGGTATATACGGCGTGCGCGCCAGCGAGCGCTTCGGCGACGTCGTGCGTAATCGCGAGCGATGCGCCCGATACCGCCGCCAGACCCTCTGCCTGGGCCACCGTCTCAGGGTTGGGCAAGTAGCCTTGAGGACAACCCAGCGCAAAGTCCATCCCCAGCCGGACCGAAGTGATCATCAGCGATTGCGCCACGTTGTTGCCGTCGCCCAAGAAAGCCAGCTTCAAGCCCTTCAGATTCCCAAACCTTTGTTGAATCGTCTGCACATCCGCCAGCGCCTGGCAGGGGTGATACAGGTCGCTCAGCGCGTTAATCACCGGTATCGAAGCCCATTCGGCCAGCTCTTCGACCGTCTCCTGCGCGAAGACTCGCGCCACGATCCCGTTGACCCACCGCTCAAGGTTCCGCGCCACGTCCTTCAGCGGCTCTCTTCCGCCCACCGGCCCTTCCGAGAACACCGAGTCCCCGCCCAACTGCTTGATCGCCACCTCGAAAGTCAGGCGGGTACGCAACGAAGGCTTCTCAAATAGCAGTGCGATCGATCGGCCCGCCAACGCCCCCGCGTAATCCTTGGGCGACCCCTTCATTTCGCCGGCCAGATTCAGAAGGTGAAGCAGCTCCTCATGGGTGAGATCGAGATCGCGCAGAAGATCCGAACCACTGATCCTCACGACCGGAGGGCGGGTTGACACGGGTGGCACGTTTTCCTCACTGAATATTCATACACTCAGACGGATAATTACACATTCCCGGCCTTTCGTCAAGGGGGATTCCCCCCTTCCTCGCGAAACCAAAAGTGCCCCGAAGTCATCTAGTTACTTAGTGGTATAGTGAAATAGCGTGCGGCGGGTGATCGGGTGAAACGAGTGGGAGCCTTGCTGGGCGTCACCCTGGTGTTGTCGGCAGCTTCGCCGGAACTGAACCAGGCTCGAAAACTGTACGAACTCACCGAGTTTGAGCAGTCCTTGAAAATCCTCCAGGCGATTCCTGTCAAGGACGCGGCGGTCTATGCCCTGATGGGCCGGGACTACTTCATGAACGGGGACTACAAGAAAGCCACTGATGTGCTCGAAAAGGCGGTGGCCGCCGAACCCGAGAACTCGGATTATGCGTTATGGCTGGGCCGCGCTTATGGCCGGCGTGCCGAAACCTCGAATCCTTTGTCGGCGATTGGGCATGCCTCCAAGACGCGCCAGTATCTCGAACGGGCGGTACACTTGAACCCGCGCGACATCGACGCGCTCAACGACCTGTTGGAGTACTATATGAACGCCCCGGGCTTCATGGGTGGTGGCATGGACAAGGCCAAGGCCACCGTGGCGCGGATTGCGCAGGTCGATCCGGCCGAAGGCCCCTGGGCGGAGGCCATGCTGGATGAGCGCCGGAAGGAATACGGCAGCGCCGAAGAGCACCTGCGGCGAGCCATCGATCTGGCACCCCACCAGGTCGGACGAGTCATCGAGCTCGCGAAGTTTCTTTCCAAGCAGGGACGTTACCAGGAGGCCGACCAAAGTTTCGCCCGCGCCGAACAGATGGCCCCGAACAGTCCAAGGCTCATGTACGCCAAAGCCGACTCGTACATCAAGGCAGGCCGCAAGCTCAAAGAAGCGAGGGAACTTCTGGAACACTACCTGAGCGCCACGATCACCCCCGATGACCCGCCGAAGGCCGACGCCCGCAAGCTCCTCCATCAGATTCAGGGCGGATAGATGCCTGCCCCCCGACTCCTCATCGTAGAAGACGAGCGGATCACCGCCGAGGATCCGGCGCCGACACGTCCTCCATCGAAGCGCCGCATGTTCTTAGGCGAAGCCTTTCGTTTCAGCCTTCAGGCGCTGCGCGCCAATCCGGTGCGTTCCCTTCTCACCGGCCTGGGGATGGTGATCGGCACGGCCTCGGTGATCCTGGTTGTCACCATCTCTCTCACCAGCCGCGACTACATCCTGGAACAGGTCGAAGGCGTTGGCTCCAACATCATCTTTGCGTACTATGCTTCGTCCGGACCGAGCATCGCGATCGCAGATGCCGATTACGTGAAGCTGGCCGACGTGGACGCCATTCGCCGGCAGCTCGCCCCGGAAATCGTCGCCGCCACCGGCATCATGACCAACTTCGATCGCATGTTGATCGATGGCAAAGAGCGCGATGTCAAAGTGATCGGCACCGATCAGTCCTACCAGCCGGTGCGCAACATCGTCTCAAGCTCAGGGCGTTTTTTGGACACCAGCGACATCACCCTGTACTCCAAAGTGGCCCTCCTCACCGACAAGCTCGCCGCCCGTCTCTATGGCAGCCGCAACGCCGCGTTAAATCAGGTCATCAGGCTGTTCGGTTTGCAGTTCACCATCATCGGCACTTTTCGCGAGAAAGTGGAGACCTTCGGTCAATCGGAAGTGGAACGCGACACTGTCCTCATCCCCATCACGGTGCTCAAGTACTATACCTCGGTGGAACGGATTGACCCGCTCTATGTACAGGTCCGGTCGGCTGAACAAGTCGACCGAGTCGCCATGCGGGTGCAGGACATCCTCGAGAGCCGCCACCGCCCGGGCGCGAATTATCGCGTGGACACTTTAACCGCGATCCTCAATGCGGTCCGAAACATTTCGCTCATCCTCTCCGCCGTCTTATTTCTGGTGTCGGCAATTACACTGATCATCTCGGGCATCGGCATCATGAATATCATGCTGGTAACCGTAACCGAGCGCACCAGGGAAATCGGCTTGCGGCTGGCCGTGGGCGCCGCGCCGCGTGAGATCCTGCTGCAGTTTTTGACCGAGGCCGTCCTGGTTAGCCTGGTGGGCGGCTCGATGGGCATCCTCGTCGGAGTCGCGATTCCATCGAGCGTCCAGTTATTCGCCAACGTCAAAATCCCGATTTCGCCGGTCGCTATCGTGGTCGCCTTTGGCGTGTCCTGTCTGGTCGGAATTGTGTTCGGGATGCTCCCAGCGAACCGGGCGGCACACCTTAACCCCACAGAAGCACTGCGATACGAGTAAACGTGGAGGTTCTGCTTACGATTTCTCCCGCACCTCGAGAATGCGCGAGGTTGTGATCGGAAGAAACCCCGGGTGACGAAATTCCAGATGCATCCCGCGGCCGATGAACTGTTCCTTGAGCATCGAGCCGCCCCAGGTGGAGCCGTGGATTTTCACCAGCACCGGGTCCGGGCAGAACTCCGGGTGACCCGAGATCCACGCATCGCCCCCGCCCTGATTCACGATGGTGTACCACCGGCGACACGTCTGAACTTCGAGCACGGCCCCCGGCCGCAGGTCCCGGAGATGAATACCCCCCTGGATCTCCGATTGAATCACGTGGGAATTGATCTGGTCACTCAAATTCGGATGGGGTTCAAACAGCCTCGGAGTCTCGATGGTGGCCGGCCGATCCATCTCGATCGAGTATACCGCCGTCCGGCTCAGGCCGCAGCGGACTTTCCGCTGGAGACCTGGCGGGGCGGTGCGATTTCGCGCGCCTCCTTAAGAAAGGTCAGGCTGCCGAGATCAGCGTCAAAATCGACCAGTAAGGAGTCCCCGGCCTCGAGCTGTTGGGTGGCGAGGAGGTTGGAGGTCGGCTCGACCACCAGCCGCTCCACGGCGCGCTTCAAGTGCCGCGCCCCGTAGCGCAGATCGGTCCCCTCGCGGAGCAGAAATGCCTGCGCCCGCTGGTTCACCGTGAACCGAATGGCGTTGGCGCCCACCACCTGCGATACCCGTTCTTCGACCGCCTCGAGCTCCAGGTTGAGAATCTTTTTTAACTCCGGTTCCCCCAGCGGATTGAAGACCACGGTCTTGTCGATGCGGTTCATGAACTCGGGCGAGAACTTTTTCCGCGCCGCCTCTTTGCCGGCTCGCGAGATTTTGTCGGTCTGGTTGCCCTCCCTTATCTGGGCGACGATCTCGTCGGCTGCGCCGGCTGCAAATCCCAGTCTCGGCCGGACGATGGCGTTCATCTCGCTCGCACCGAGATTGCTCGTCATGAAAATCATGGCGCGCGAGAAATCCACGCGCCGGTTGTCGCCGAGCGTAAGAACCGCCTTGTCCAACACGCCGAGCAACAGGTTCCACAACGCATCGCTCGCTTTCTCAATCTCGTCAAACAACACGAAACTCAACTTCACTTTCTCGGTGTGGTACTGGTTGACTGCCTCTTGGCTCAGAAGCGGATGCGTCTCCCGGTGGCCGAGATACCCGGGAGGGGATCCGATGAGCTTGGCAATCTCGTGACTGTGTTGGAACTCGGCACAATCAATCTTGATCGCCGCGCGCGGATCTCCGAGGAGGCTCTCCGCCAGCGCTTCCACGGTGCGGGTCTTGCCGGACCCGGTCGGCCCCAGGAACAGAAACGATCCGACCGGCCGGCCCGGACTCGCCATGCCCGTCAAATACGTCTGGTACACACCCACGATCTGGCGGATCGCCTCGTCCTGGCCCACAATCCGCTTGCGCAGGTTGTTCAGCAACGTTTCGGCTTCACGCCCCATTTTTTGCGGTTCCAACAATGTTCGCAGGCGACCCATCCTGGCTCCCCTTTCTATCCCATTAGATGCGCCGGCCGAGGGTTCGTTGTACCGGTTCTCGAAGGTCTCCTCGACATCTACGTAAATGTTTAGCGCTTAATTTGTAATGAAATGTAGCGAAGGTTTGCGAGGTTTCAGCCGATCAACCGCAATTCGTAAGGCCGCTTATGCAGGGCCGCCTGCCCCAGAAATGTCACTTGTCTTTACACGCAGTTGAATCGAGATTCGCGATCGGCGGGTTCCGGGCTCAATGCG
The DNA here is from genome assembly GCA_028876805.1 of Acidobacteriota bacterium. Lineage (GTDB taxonomy): Bacteria > Acidobacteriota > Terriglobia > Bryobacterales > Bryobacteraceae > PSRJ01. The sequence goes on from JAGWQP010000296.1 coordinate 9,720, forward strand.
TGCGCGCGCCCGATGCGCCAGACCGGCCTGCGCCCCCGCCACCACCGGAGCCGCGCGAAACACTCGCAGCCGACATTCCGCCGATGCCGCCCCGCGTATTGGTCCAGCCACCGGGACGTACCGCGGGGGGCGGAGTTGGGGTGCGGGAAATGGCGCCTGCCGTGTTGCCGGTAGCCGTGCCACCCGTAGCCGTGCCGGGTTTACTGGTGTTATTGCCGGCCACTACTCCGGGCGGGTAATAGACGCCATAGTAGACGGGGACGGGAGCATAAATCACCCAGGCCGGACTCCAGAAGTTCCAGCCAAACGGGCTGTACCCGATGCCCGCTGCCGGTACAAATGTGTAGGCGCCATACCAGGGATCCCATGCCCAGCCGCTCGACCAGTGCGAGCCACTCGTCCGCAGCGATTGAGCCGCCGATACGTTCGCCGAAGCGATATAACCGGACCGCGTGGTGTTCCACTCATAGAACGAATCGCCCAGCTTCGGATTGAACGTCCCCGCTGCCAGAACCGTGCCGGCGCCGTCCAGGCTGGCTTCTTTGCCGCGCTTGAGGGTCAACTGATTCGGACCCGAGTCAATCACGGCCCGGCCATCGTAGACGCGAAACTCGGGTGGATCGCTGTCGAGCCGATAGAGTCCCTGCTTTTCCAGGTGGATGTTGTGGCCGTGGGAGATCACCGTCAGTGACACATCTTTCGGTACGTTGTCGCACTCCACCATCACCGAACCGCTGAGGACTTCGAAGCGAGTGTCGGAAAGCTCGCGCCCGAGCATCCGCACTGAGCTGTTGTTGGAAACGCGCAGAAAGGCGCCGGGCGTCAACAGCACTTCCGCCCGACCGTCCTCGGTACGCAATTCACCACCTTCGCGCAGGTCCGGAAATTGGGCAAATTTCTGCTGAACCGGTTTGTTGTCGACAAATACGTGACCTTCGACGTAGTGCACCACTCCAGCATGGGCAGAAACTACCTGCTGGGCCTGAACCGCACCATTGCCGATGGCTCCAACCGCGAGAACCGCAAAGCCAAGTCGCATAGCCCCCCCTTTTTCCACTACCTAAAATAGTGCCCGCGAGCCAGGTCGAAGTCAAGCGGCCCGACCCCGGTCAAGGCCGGTCGGCGCACCACCAGTTCGCACTCGTCCGACGACATAGCCGCCCCGAAGGTTACCATCGGCTTCACTTTTGTCTGGGAAATGGGAACCAACCGGGGAATCCTCGAGGCGTTCCCCGGAGCCAGAACTCCCCTTGATCCTGAGGAAAGCCGGGCTAGACCTGGAAGGAACTGCCGCAACCGCAGGTGGACTTGACCTGCGGATTATTGAACTTGAATCCGGAGCCTTCCAAGGTCTCCACGTAATCGACTTCGGCGCCATCCAAATAAAGCAGGCTGGCTTGATCCACGAAAACTTTCAGCCCGTCGTAGTTGTAGGTCTTGTCCAGCATGTTGGGCGAATTTTCGAAGGCCATCGAATAGCTGAAGCCGGAACACCCACCGCCCACGACCGCAATGCGCAACCCGCCCGGTTGCGGTTCCTGGCTCGACATGATCTCCTTGACCTTGCCGACTGCTCGTTCGGTTAATTGCACCATGCGTTTCTACTCCTGGTCTCCCTGGAACCTCGGTCTTCATTATACAATTTTGACCGCCTTCGTCCAGTGCTCACTAGTTTAGATGAGTGTTATCGGGGTTGGGTCGCGGAAAACCGAGCCTGATCGGCAAGCCGGAACCACCGATGGTCTGTGCTATCTTCCAAGTAGTGATATCCGCGAGCTAAGTGAAACCGAAATAGGGGGGATCGCGTCGGAAGCGGTGTATGGGAACACTTGCCGGTGCCCTATGCCTCCCAGCGTTCGGTAGCAGGGTTGCGGCCAAATCAAGAGTGGATTACCAGAACACGCTGGAAGGCGCTCTCGTCAAGCGGGCGCAGTCCGGGGACGAAACGGCATTTCGCGAGATTGTGGAGCGCTATCAGTCCAAGGTGTTTTCCATCATCCACGGCGTCGTGCGCCAGCGAAATGACGTGGAAGACATTGCGCAGCAAGTCTTTGCAAAGGTCTATTTGTCCCTCCGGAGTTTTGACTTCCGCAGTTCCCTGATCACCTGGATCTACAAAATCACGGTGAACGAATGCTTTGATTATCTGCGGAAGCGGAAGGTCCGCAGGCTGGTGTATGAAAGCGACCTGAGCGAGGAGGAAGTGCGGCGGGTCGAAAATACCGATCCTGCCGTCGAACGCCAGATCGCTGCCGATTCCAGCCTGGCGCAACGCGATTACGTGGTCAAGCTCCTTACGCGTGTTTCGGAGGAGGAGCGCATGTTGTTGATTTTGAAGGAAGTTGAAGGATATTCTGTGGAAGAACTGGCGCACAAGACGGGCATGAACGAGAACACCGTGAAAGTCAAACTCTTCCGGGCGCGACAGAAGTTGGTGAAGGCGGCCCAGCGGCTGGACCGGGCTCCGGGCCTGGTGGTCGGCTGAAGCCGAGCGTAGTACCCCCAAGCGGGCAGCCGACGACGGCCAAAAAGATCCGCGGGGGAGGGATTGGGTGTAGTATAGGAAACATTTGTAAGGGAAGAAACCTATGCATGCGGTAGTGATGCAGAGCCTGGAAGAGTACTTCGCCGGCACGCTGGAGCCGGCGGCTCAACGAGAGATCCAAGCCCACCTGAAGACCTGTGAGATGTGCCGCAACGAGACTCAGAGCATGCAAGAAATCTCGCGATGGTTCGGTTCCTTGCAGCCCCGGGAAGAAATGAGCCCAACCGCCGGCTTCTACACGGGAGTCCTCGAACGCATCGCGGAACAGCAACTGGCGCCTTCGGTGGCTCGCCTGTTGGGTCTGGATTTCGCTTTCGGTCGCCGGCTGGTGTTTGCTTCGCTGCTTACCTTGGCGGTCCTCGGGTCGTATTTGATTTCGCGCGAAACCGCCTACCCAAGCGGTCCTTCTCCAGAAGCGGTTATGGCGCAGCAAGAGTTGCCGGCATTCGATTCGGCTCCGGCCCCGGACAACATGCTGGTGAGTCTGACCGCCTATGAGCACTAATCTGCTCGAGCGACCCCGGCTCCACGGGGGCTGGGACCCGCGAATCGCCGCCACTGTGGCGTTGGCTTTGGTTTTTCTGTGCGGTGCCGCCGCCGGCGCCTTGGCCATGAATCTGGGGGTTCACACGCGCCTGCACCAGCCGGCCTTTGGTACGGCAGCCGGCAACGCCATCAATTTCGAAAGGGTGCAAAAGGAACTCGACCTGACACCGGCGCAGACCGAGCAGGTGCAGTCTATCTTGAATGACATGTGGCAGTATTACCGCACTGTGCTGAGCGACAGCAAGGCGCGCGTCGAGCAGGTACTGACTCCGGAACAGCGCCAGAAATTTGAACGCCTGCTGCAGCAGCAACAGCAGAAGTAACCACCTGTTCAGACGCGGGGGCCCGGCCGGATTTAAAATCCTAGTATGTGGGTGATTGCGGCGCTGTTTTTCTTCCAGGCGGCCGGCCCCGGTTCGGCTGGAATGAAGGCTCTCGAGGAGGGTCGCTACCTAGCCGCGGAGGAGGCCTTCAGGGAGGCCGTTGCCGCCGACGCCGGCGATTACAGCGCGCATTTCAACCTGGCGCTGGCCTTGGGCTTCCTCCACCGGGATTTGGAGGGGATCGCCGAATACCAAAAGACCCTCGCGCTCAAACCCGGGTTGTACCAAGCGCAGCTCAACTTAGGAATCCTGATGCTGCGGCAGAACCGGGCCGCGGACGCCGAGCCGCTGTTGGAGAGTGCGGCAAACGCGAAGTCCGCCGAATTCCGCCCGCGCTTTTACCTGGCCGAAGCGCAGTTGGCAACCGGGGATGCCGGCAAGGCCGAACAAAGCTATCGTCGAGCCGTGGCGCTCGATGGCAAATCCGCCGGCGCCCAGCTCGGTTTGGCGCGGGCTCTAGCCGAACAGGGCAAACTCACCGAAGCCCCTGGCTACTTTCATCGAGCGGCCGAACTCGATCCCGCATATCGGGACGGCCTTCTGGAGCTCGCGGCACTCTACGAGAAAAACAAACAGCCGACCGAAGCGATCGAGATCTACCGCCAGTTCGCGGACAACCCGGTGGCCCAAGAACATCTCGGAGCGTTGCTGCTGGCTTCCGGACAGTATCGCGACGCCATTGCTCACCTCGAGGAGGCGTATCTCGACTCTCCCTCCGAGGCGAATCGCGTCGCTCTGGCCATGGCTTATACTTTCAACAATCAGGGGGAGAAGGCCGTGCCTCTGTTGGAAAAGGCGGTCGCCGAAGAGCCGGGCAACTTCGACCTGCGCCTGATGTACGCACATACGCTGCGCGACCGCAAGCAATACCAGGCCGCCGCGGGACAGTTTGACGCCGCCACCAAGTTAAAGCCGGACGACGCGCACACCTGGAATGAGCTGGGCAGCGTACTCTATCTCGCCGAAGCCTACCAACCGGCCTTGGCGGCCTTTGACCGAGCACGCGAGCTCGGAGAAGCGAACGCCGGCAACTGGTTTCTGCGCGGCATCATCCTGGACAAGCTGCATCAAATCCGGCCGGCCCTGGAGGCCTACCGTCAGTTTCTGTCCTTGAGCCAGGGCAAAAACCCGGACCAGGAGTTCCAGGCGCGCGAGCGCGCCAAATTGCTCGAGCGGGAGCTCGGAAAACGATGACCGGGAAGCGATTCGTGCTGGCCCTGGCGTTGACCCTCGCGGGAACCGCCGCGGCCTCGACAGAACTCGACGCGGTGCGTGCCGAGGCGAATCTGGAAAAGCGTTCGAAGCTGGCACTGGACAACGCCGCGAGTGCCCTAAGATCCGCACGCGAGGCCTATCAGGCCGGTGACACGGCGACCGTCACGGCCAAGACCGACGAGATCGGAGAATCTGTGGACCTGGCCTACAATTCCCTGACCGAGACTGGCAAAAATCCGCGTAAGAGTCCCAAGTGGTTCAAACACGCCGAAATGGAGACGCGCGAACTCACGCGCAGGCTGGAGGATTTCGCGCAGCAGATGAATTACAACGACCGGGCGATCCTCGACAAAATCAGGGCCCGGGTCGAGCAGGTGCACGATGAGCTGCTCACGGGGCTGATGGAGGGTAGGAAGAAGAAATGAAAAACGTCCTCTGGTGCCTGCTGCTGGCGGCGCCTCTGTGCGCGCAGCGCGATTTTCTGACCGCCGACGAGATCGACCAGATCAAGGAAGCGCAGGAACCCGTGGAGCGGCTGAAGCTGTATGCCAAGTTCGCCCAGCAGCGCGTCGACCTGGTGCAGAGCCTCGTCGCCAAAGAGAAAGCTGGCCGGTCCATCCTGATTCACGACGCGCTCGAAGACTACTCCAAAATCCTCGACGCCATCGACGACGTCACCGACGACGCCTTGTTGCGGAAGCTCGAAGTGAAGCTGGGACTCTCGGCGGTGGTCGCGGCCGAAAAACATACGCTGCCGGTGCTGCAAAAAATCCAGGGCAGCCAGCCCAAGGATGTCTCCCGCTACGACTTCGCCCTCAAACAGGCCATCGAAACCACCGAGGACAGCCTCGAGGCTTCGCAACAGGACCTCGGGCAACGCGGCAAGGCGGCCGAAGCGCGCGAGGCGAGAGAGAAGAAGGAACTAGAGGAGCTGAGCCCACCCGATGCCAAGGCGGCCGCGGAAAAGGAGGCGGCAGCGGAAAAGCAGGCCGCCGAGGAAAAGCAGGCCGACCAGCCGAAGCGCAAGGCTCCCACGCTCAAGCGGCCGGGCGAGAAGTGAGCGATCCGAAGTCGTCCTGTGCCTGATCGAACAGCACCGGAACAAGATTACCCGCTCCGAGCCCAAGTAGGCCGACCGCCCAGAGCCCCCAGCCACAAGGCCCGGAGGAGAGACCATTGTCCGGGGGACAGACAGAGGACAGCTAGCGGGGCACTACGCAGGGTGAAGGGAGCGGGCGGCAAGCGAGGGGGGCAATCGTCTCTCCGCGGGCCTGTGCGATCAGTTTCACGCCAGTCCTCACTGCAATCTTCACGCCAAATCAAAACCCTCGCAAAATCAAGCCGCTGGCGCTCCCCGCAGGCACCCGGCGACGGCAAAAATGGCACGCGGCCGCAACTTTTGTCTCAGGCGAATTCCGGTGCTCCGGTCCTACTTCGGCAAAGCCGGCGTGGGCGGTACATCCGGGATGGGGTTCGGCGGCCGGGAAACCACGCCCCGAAA
>JAGWQP010000297.1 GCA_028876805.1 Acidobacteriota bacterium
GGTTTGTTGTGTGTCACCCGGCGGCAGCACAAAATCGATGCGGATGTCTTGGGCAACCTCTAACCCGATGTTCTCTCGTACGACGCTGCGGAAGCCGGGGGCCTACACGCGAACCAGATAGGGCAAGCCCCTTGCAGACCAATGAAGGCCCAGGACCCAGTCCACTACACTAGCGACAGTGCTAGCGCCTCCCGTCGGTGAAGCGCACGATTCGTTGAGTCTCGCAGAAATGCTTGGTCGCTTGCGTTCATCTGACCGACCAGAGTGAGTGATAACCAACAAACGCAGAATTGTTGATTCGTTACCTCTGGCACTGAAGTGTAGCGAGGTGCCAGGGGCCCTTCCTGAGGATGAAGCGCTGGAGCACCAATCGGGCGAAAGTTACACGGCTGCTTTCGATTCGTGTAAAATCGCACGAAGCACTTCTGCTGCTCGGACGTTCGAAGAACGGGTTACGGCAAGCACCATTCCTTCGATACTTTAGCCGATAGGCAACGCCGTATCGAGACGACACCGCGTACGGCTGCGGTGGAACCTCGGTGTGTAGCGGAAAGCCCTGCAGCGGGGTCGGTCGGCCGCGCCTGCCTGCGCTACTTATTTCGGGTTCACTTTCACCAGTGCTTCGGCTGGATCCAAGGTTACGCTGCCGAGATCGCGCTTCACACCGATCATGTGCTCTATCCGGATTCGCACTGTGCCCGGCTGCGCCTTTTCCCGTATCTTGAGGCTAAGCACGGCCAAGACCCCGTCCGGGATTGGCTGCAGGCCGCCGGAAAGGATGCACCGCAGGGTCTCGGTTTCCCGTGTCTCAATTCTGGCTCGGCAATTGAGCGATTTACCCTTACTTCGGGCGTGGAGAGTCAGCCGCATCATAGGGTCGCCTTCCAGCTGCGCTGCGGGAAAGCGCGCCTCCCACTCTAACGCGACCAGTTGCTGTTGCGCTGAGGACTGCCACGTAATCTCGATCACGGCCCACTCGCCAGGCCCAGCCGACGTCGGGCGAAGGTGGAGACTTTGCGCGTACAGAGCAGCGTTCGGAGCCGCGATCAGCAGGCCCACAAGGCGGGCTAGTTTGTTCACTTCAGGAAACATCGATCACCCATGAAAACGAAGGGCGGCTCTTGGTAGGATTGCCGGGATGACGCCGACAAGAAACTACGCCGCCGGAGGACGCTCAGGCCGCAAAAGCTTGGCTCCACGGGCGCGCCCTAGGCGAACCAGCTCAACCTGGTCCCCCATCCAAACCCATACGTCTGTGGGGAGCGACTGGCGCGGGTCATATTCGGGGAAACAGGCTTAGGGCTGCCCTGCGGCTGCTATCACCGGAGCCTCGGTTTTAACCGGCTTCGTGGTCGCTTGGGGTTGCGGCCGGATGATATCGATGCTCCCTTTGAAATAAGCGCCATCATCGATGCTGATTCCCGCCGTCTTGATGTCTCCGATCACACTGCCGTGATCGCGAATGGATACCTTCTCAACGACGTCGACATTCCCCTTTACGGAACCGAAAACGATTACTTCACGTGCCTTGATATTAGCCTTCACTTTACCGTTCGGGCCAACGGTCAGCAGGCTGTGAGACTCGAGAGTGCCTTCGACATCGCCATCTACGAAGAGTTCCTCTTGGGTGCGAATATCTCCCTTGATGGTCATCGAAGTTCCGATGGCGGCCGTGGGTTTGGCCATCGGACGCGCCACTACCGGCGGCTCCGGCCGGGGCGTAATTGCAGGCGCGAATCCGCGATTCGGCTGTCCTTGCGGTTGAGGCGACGGGGGTTCATCAGGGCGTTTATTCCACACGTAATATTCCTCCTTCTTACTCGCTTTCGATGAAACCAACTTACAGCACTCCAAGGGCCAAACACACGATTCGGCTGGCTTGAGTCTACCAGTGAAATTGCGGCGCCAACTCGGCGTGTCCGGCTCTGCACAGCAACCATTCCACGATCATCAAGCATACGGAGGTGGGCCGGCGTAACCCCTTTCCACGATACACACTCGTCCTGCCTAGAGGATCGACTCCCAAACCAAAGTTATACAACAAATCACCGCTGGAGGCGGAAGGCCAGCAGTTCTCGAACCCGCTGTCGTGCTTCTGCGGGCTGCCTACCCTTTCGACCGGATGGGTTCTTGGCTCGGGAGGCCTGACAATCCGCTCAAGGCTTCGAGGAACGCCGCGGCTTTGACATCGGATTCAGCCAGTTCTTCTTCTGGCACCGATTCGGCGGTAATGCCGCAGCCCGCCAGATACCAGATGCGTCCCTTAGCGGCGACGGCCGTGCGAATGGCGACGGACCACTCCATGTCGCCATCGAGCGAAATCCATCCAATGCTTCCCATGGCCGGCCCGCGCCGGTAGCCTTCTTCCAGCGCGGCTAATTCCATCGCCCGAATTTTGGGGGCACCCGTAATCGAAGCCGGCGGAAAACACGCTCGCAGCAAATCCGCCGGACCACAGTCGGCGCGCAGACGACCGCTCACCTCCGAATAGGTATGCTGCACGGTGGGTAGCGGCATCAATTCGGCGTGTCGCGTGACCTCGACCGAGCCAGCAGCGCAGACGCGCCCGAGATCGTTACGCGTGACGTCCACGATCATCGCCAGTTCGGCCTGATCCTTTTCGCTTCCCGCCAACGCGGACCGAAGGGCGCGGTCCTGTTCTGGGTTGCATCCTCGGGGCCGCGTTCCTTTGATTGGGCAGGAATGGACGCGGCCGCGACTTACGCGAACAAACAGTTCCGGGCTCACCGAAAGCACCGCGCCTTCCGATCCGGTGCGCATCACCGCCCCTTGAGAGGCCGGGCTGATGGCGCGCAAGCGGAGATAAAGCGGCCAGATCGACGAGACCGGCAAGGCGGCCTCCAGCCGGCGGCACAGGTTGACCTGAAAAAGTTCGCCGCGACCAATCCGCTCCACAGTGCGCGCCACCGCGTCACAAAAGTCCTGATCGCTCGGTGTCCTCGAAATCGCCCCTTGGGCCCGCTCTTGCCTGTACACGCGGCGTCGCCTCCCCAGCAGCTCCTCCGCCCGCTTCGGCCCGACGTCTCGCCACGCTTCGGTTCCGTGGAACCGCCAGCCGCGTCGACCGAGCTCCAGCCACCAGTCGTAGAGCCGCAAGTCCAGGTCGGGCGGATCGCCAACGCGCCGCTCGGGCGTGACGACGTCCTCTATCTCGCAACCCAACTCGTAACCCAAGTAGCCGGCCACCACAGCTTCCGAAGGCCCGCCCCACGCCTCGAGAGCCGCTTCCACCAGATCGAAGCCCCGGGTCTCGACCGAGACCTTTCGATTCGGGCCCTGGATGGTCGCCATTCCGTCGGTGACGGTCAGGCGGGCCACCGGGTCCACAGCCAGGCGCGCGGTGGGCGGTTGGTCCAGCCAGAGAAAATGGCGTTGGGCCCAGAGCGCGGCCGCACCGTCGATGGCCTCACCATCCCACGACAAGCTGGCGGCATAAGAGGGTCGATCGGGACGCGGGGCGGCCAAGACGTGGCGCAGACCCTCTACGAATGCCTGACGGGATGACGGCGCCAGCCGGTCAGACCACATGGCTTGTTGAAAGGTCCAGGAAATTGCGCATCAGTTCCGCGCCATTCTCGGTGAGAAACGACTCCGGGTGGAAGAGCACACCCTCGGCTCTGGTCTGCTTGAGACGGCAGCCCATGATGATTCCGTCCTCGGTCCACGCCGTCACCTCCAGCGTCGAAGGAACGGTCTCGGGATCTACGATCAGGGAATGATACCGGGCTCCCCGAAATGGACTCGGCAGACCGTGCAAAACGCCCGCCTCAGCGTGACACACCGCGGACGCTTTCCCGTGGACCGGCTGCCCGGAAGGGCGCACCGTGGCGCCCGCCACCGTCGCAATCACCTGCATTCCCAAACAGACTCCTAAGATCGGGGTACGACGGGCGAAACGCCGCACCACGTCCGCGCAGATGCCGGTCCGCTCCGGCCCGAATGGTCCTGGCGACAGGATAATGCGGCGCGGGGCGAGTATCTCCACTTGTTCCAGGTTGATCTGGTCGGACCGGCGCACGACGCACGGCGAGCCCAGTCCCTCGACCGCCTGCACCAGGTTCCATGTGAAGGAATCGTAGTTGTCCAAGATCAGAACATCGGTCATCTGAAGAGCACTCCCACCGGCAGCGGAGCAGCCCGTTACGCGGTTCGAGGATTCGAATGGAAGGAAAATCGAGCCAGCTCTAACGAGTGTAACACGAGCCCCGCGAGCACGAATTTCCTTCGAAGGGTTCGATTGCGACCAGTACGCTGTTCTCGTACCTGTTTGGCTCGCGAACGAGCATTTCAGCGTGACGTGCTGAAGGAGTTGGGCTTGAATCCAATGAGCGATCCCATTCCCCGCGGCCTGGCCGTTTGCCCTCGATCGTCAGTAGCCGGTTTAGCGCCCACGATCCATGATCAGACTTTTCACTGGGTCGACGGTTGCCAGGCGTACGCGGGCAACTCCTCAAATTCATACGAATTCATACGAAAAATTCGGCGCTTCCGCTCACTTTTCGTATAACGCCTGGAATTGCTGAAGCTCTGAAACGGGGATATCAGAGACCGCCCAGTAGTTTAGCCCGCCACTCTCCCAATGAACCAAGTTGAAACCTTGGCGCGACCACGGGCTAGCGCCCGCCAGAGCATCTACCGGCCAAACAAATAGATTGATAACATGTTGCCTTCGGTGGAAAACGAGCGCAGCCACAGTGCGCCCGGCAAGGTAATCAATCCGGCCGCCGGCCAGCGGGAAGCCCCCGCCGCTCAAATCTCTCACGTCTGGTGAAAAATCCAGCTTTCCATTAAACCAGGGTTTCACAGTGTGCTGATCGGTGGAGACCACGTCCAGCAGGTGGGTTCCGATCAGCGAGCGGAGATGGCTCGTAAGAAGACTTTCCTCTAGCATGTCCCGGTTGATGCCACCGGATCGAAGCGTCGCGAAATTCCAGCCGAGAGAAACGGCCAGCAGCACCGAAGCGGCCACGGCGGCCCAACGCCACTTGGTGCCGGCAGCCAACGCGGCTTTCTCACCGGCGGCCTCGCGTTCGACCGCCGCGCGAATCGATGCCACCAGCGCGGCCGGCGCCTCGTAGTGCGGAGCGTATCCCTGGATCTCGGCCTTCTGATCTTGCAGCCGCGCGTAGGCTTCCAGACAAGCACGGCAGTCGGCCAGATGCCCGCGTACCTCGATCCGCAGGCCGGCGTCCAGCTCTTCGTCTAACAACTGATCGATCAGCTGACGTGCGGATTCGCAGTTCATACACCGGCAGCCCTCCGTCGCCCGCTCACGCACTCCTCCAGGCGCTGGCGCGCCCGCGCCAGTCTCGACATGACCGTGCCAATCGGCAACTCGGCGGTCTCCGCGATCTGTTTGTACGACATCTCCTCAAATTCCCGCAAGATGAGAACTTCCCGATAGTCGACAGGAAGACCCTCGATGCAATCGCGCAATGCGCTTCTTCGGCCGGCATCCACCAGCTGCTCCTCCGCAGTGGACTCACGGGCTGCGCCGTGTACGGTCTCGTCAAACACAACGGTCGATAGCCCCCGCTGTGTCCGCCGTCGCCAGGTCATACAGGTATTGCGTACGATCGACAGCAGCCACGATTTGGGGTCGCCTCCCCGATAGCCGTCGAAGAATCGGTAGGCGCGCAGGCTGGCTTCCTGAACCGCGTCCTGCGCGTCGTCGTCATTGCGCATCAGCCAACGCGCCAGGTTATATGCGGCATTCAGATGCGGAACAACGATCTCTTCAAACCACTCCAGCCTTGCTGGCCGCGGGAGCGCCGGGCCGCTCACCATCCGTCGCGCTCCTCGCCGCTTTTCCGGAATCGGTACCGTAGTCTCAACCTTCATATTACTGGCCGGGGCTGCCAGTTTGTAGACGCCGTCGCGCCGCGTTTATTCCACGTCGTAACAACTATAACAGCCACCGCGTGGGAATAAGCGTCGCACGCTGGCGTCTAAACTGCCGCAGGCAACATTGATCCAACGAATCGTCAAAAACATCGATCCGGATGGAATCGGCCGCCGGGGCTTTCTCGGTTGTCTGGCATGGGCGGGGACCGGCGTTCTCTGAACGATCAGCAGCGGCATCGCGAGCTCGCAAGCGTTCGGTCGTCCTCGAACCGCAGCTAGGCCGATCTGCTGAACCCCACCGATGCCATCGCCCCGCGTGATTACCTCAACGTCGTCGACGAATTCTAAGGCCGCAGTGCGGCGTGCGCACGAACCATCGGGCCCCAGCATCGAATACTCGGCCTGGGTTCTTCGATGGTTACAATCGCCTGCCGGGCTCTTGGCGCGTCCGAATTGCGGCCGTTGACCAGGCAGCCTCGAGGCGAGTATCGCCGGGCCCAGACGCTGGCGCCGCACCGCCCTCCCGCTGCCTTGCTTCACCTTTAAAAGCAAAGCAGGGTACTTCACGCCGAACCCGCTGGCGGAGCCATATTGGGGTCGGCGTAGCCGCGCGCAAAAAAACCACGCGTCCGACTAATAGTCGGAAGGGGAACGCGCGCCGATCGACAGGCTGGCGCGTTCCTGCGTCGGCCAGCGCGGTACACCATCGTCACTCCGAGCTTGGCACTGGAAGCGGGCGTTCGGCAACACGGCGACAGCACGTGGCTGAACCTGGAATAGGGTCAGGCTTTCAGGCAACAACTGGCGGGCGACCCCGCGAGCCACCTGGATTTACCGACCGGCGGCCGATTCTGGCCAATACCGGCGCCATTCGGATTCTCCCGGATCCTGCGCTATCGCTTTTGAGCAGCCTCGCGCCGCATGAGGCGTCCGTAGCGTCGCGCACCGGCGTGGTGCAACGATTTGGGGAGCCGACGCAGGAGCCATACCATGGCTTTGTAGATCCCTCCCGGCACCACGATCAGCTTGCCTTGCGCCAGTCCCGCGAGCGAGGCGTCGACAACGTCCTCTGCCTTCATCCACATCCACGCCGGAATGGGCTTCCGATCCATACCAGCCACATCATGAAGTTCCGTGAGCGTAAAACCCGGGCACAGGGCTTGCACTCGTACCAGAGACTCGGCGCTCTTCAACTCCAAGTCCAGGCCTTCGGTGAAGCTGTTTATCCATGCCTTAGTCGCGCAATAGCTGACGTTGCCTGGGCTTTGGCCAAACGCGGCGACCGACGACACGTTGATGATTGCGCCCTTGTTGCGCGGAATCATCCCGCCCAGAGCGGCGTGTGACAGCCGCATCGTCGCGATCACGTGGAGGCGGTGCATCTGGTCCTGACCGTCCAGAGGAATTTCGAAGAACCGCCCCATGGTTCCGAAGCCGGCATTGTTGACTAGCAATTCCAGGTTCGAAGCTCGAGCGATGCGGTCTTCGACCCGTTCCAGGTCAGCCTCGACGGTGAGGTCAGCAGCCATGGTTTCGGCGCCGCCTAGTTCTTCGGCCAGTTCGTCCAGCCGGTCGTGCCGGCGTGCGACCAGGACCAAATGGTAGCCGTCCCTGGCCAGTCTCCGGGCAAACGTCCGTCCGATGCCGGCGGATGCTCCCGTCACCAGCGCCAGGGGCTTGTCTTTTTCCATGGTGGTCCTTCAGCGTTCGTTGGCCTCGAACAAGATGCTGGAACAGGTAAGGCCGGCTTCGGCTTTCATCAATTCCGAAATATCCAGCCGCCGCACGTTCCACCCCAACTCTTCCACCAACCGGGCAGTCGCCGGATAGGCAGCCGGGACCAGCGCTGTCCCGCCAATCGTGAGCACGTTCGCGGCGCGCGGCTCTTCAGGCGGCACGCTCGAGATCCGGAAGCCCGCGAAGGCGTCCGTATTCACCCAATCGCGATTCGCCAGAACGGTCCGGTCCCCGAGAGCGCAGCATGCCGACTTGAGGTGCAAGCAGCCGCATACCTCGACCGGCCGCACCGAATATCCGAACCCTTCGAGCAAGCTCTCCAGTTGGACGAGACCAGCGGCGTTGGTGCGGGCCGACTGTCCCACAAAGAGTGTGCGCCCGATGCGCAGCACATCGCCCCCTTCGAGTGTCGCGGGGTCACGCAGCCAGCGCAGGGAACGGAACCGTCCCAATATCGGCGCGAGACGCTCCGCCTCCCTGCGACGGGATTCGGCGCCCATGCGCGTCATCACCGCCACCTCGTCAACCACCACGGCCGGATCCTCGACGAACATGCAGTCCGGCATGCCCGGCTCGGCCGGCAGCGAGATCACGTTCACGCCGAGGTCTCTCAAACACGCTTCATACTCGCCATGCTGTTCGATGGCTTTTTTCACGTCGATCAGCTGGCGCGGAAGAAACGCCAGTTCGCACCGGTTGATCTCGGGACTAACACCGCGTGTGATCGCGACCAGCACTCTCTAGCATTGTATTCGGAACGCCCGAAAGCTCGAAACCGCTTCCGAGCTTCAGCAACGCTGCGGGGTTATGGATGAGCGGCCGGCGTCACCGTGCCGCTCAAGTCCTCGATGGCGACCGGTGGGTTGTAATAAAGGATGCGCTGGCAGCTCTCACAGGACATGACTTTGTCGCCTCGCTTGAGCTCTTGGGCGAACTGCGGCCGCAAGGCCAATTGGCAGGCGCTGCAGCGGCCGTCCACCGCTTCCGCCACGGCGATTCCTCGCCGATTCTTACGAACTCGTTCGTAGAGTTGGTAGGTGGCCGGCGCCGTCTTCGCGGCGATCGCGGTCCTTTCCTGTCGCAAAGCGGACGCCGCGGTTTCATCAACTGCCGTGCGGTCACGCGCCTGCTGCTTCTCGGCTTCAACTTGCGCCCGCTCAGTCTTCAACGCTGATTCAGCACCTTTGACGTTCTTTTCGAGGAGTTCGGCTTCGCCCATCAGTTCCAGGATCCGGTCCTCCAACCGGCGGACCTCCTTTTGGCAGAACTCGATTTCATTCTGGAATGCCCGGTACTGCTCGTTGGTCTTGGCCTGGATCATCTGATCCTTGAGCTTGGAGATCTTCTGCTCCTGGATCTGGATGTCGCCTTCGCACTTCTTACGCTCCTTTTGATTGCCTATGAGCGCCGCACGGTCGGCTTCCAGCTTGCGCTCATGCGACACCAGTTTTCTTTCGATCTCCGCTGTGTGTTTCGGAAGCGCTGTGATTTCGCGCGTCAGGTCCGCAAGCTGGTTATCAATCTCCTGCAGGCGGATCACCAACTTCAAGTCCGGAGGCATTACCTATTCAGAGTTTAGCATGCGGGTCGAGCTCTCACGGGTACGGAGTCAAGGACACGGGTGCGGCCTGAATTCGATCGCACGTCTGCCTCCGATCGGCATAACCCTCACCGTGCGCGGGGGCGTGCCTAGTGGATGAACGACACCCCGACCGTTCGGTTCTCGCGGGATAACCGGTCCCGCTACCCGCCCCATCGCCAGAAGGGATCAGAGGGCCTACTGGACAACGGGTGAACCATCGGAAGGGGTTTGGTTCGCATCAGCTCATTGAGTAAAGCGCCCGCTTCTTCGCCCAGCAAGACTCCGATGCGGTGGATGGCTTGGAGCTCGTCCACCTCGATCCATGGCACCAGGGCGCGCGTCGAATGTCGAGTTGCGCGGCCTGACGGACCACGTCGGTTGCGATTCGCGCGGCGATTGGGAGGGCAATACGCTGGTGGTCGAAACCACCAATTTCCACGATCCGAACCCGCCTTGAAGGATCTTCCAAGGACATGCTCCTGGTCGAACGATGGACCCGCGTGTCCGACGACGAGATCGATTACCGGTTCACCATCAACGATCCCGCCACCTGGACTCGTTTGTGGTCTGCGTCGTTTGATTGGCATAAAGGCGGCACTCCGCACGAATCCGCGTGTCACGAGGACAACATCGGCCTCTACGGCATCCTGTCGGGGGCGGCGCCGACGAGCAGAAAGCCGCGGCGAATCATCTCCAACAAGCAAGTAAATACAACCGGTCGCGGCCGCGCCGCCGCCCCTCGATTCGGTCACCCCGTTGCGGCCTCAACTGGGGTTGAAGCTTGGAACCTACCGGGTCGATGTGCTCGCCACCGAACGCCCGGTCCTCACCCGACCGGCGTTCGCCTCTATCTCCAACCGAGAAGACCCTAGCGGCGATGGAGGTATCCGTGCGATCATTCGACAAGACCGAGCCCGATTCGCTTTCCTGAGAGTCTTTCCGGCTGTCTCACTTACGGCGGGTCTGGAGCACTCTGCCGACCTTTTGCGCTTCGCCCCAGACTCGTAAGAAATTGCCGCCCCACAGCTTCCCGATATCGCGCTCCGAGAACCCGCGGCGCAGAAGCTCGGCCGTCACATTCTGGGCCTCCCCTTCGTTTTGCCAACCGGCAATGCCGCCCCCATGATTGAAATCCGACGCAATGCCGACATGGTCGATGCCGATTCTCTTCACGGCATACGTGATCGCATCCACAAGCTGGGCCACAGTAGCAGGCCTCGCGCTTTCCGCCGAGCCCGGCGGTGTCCGGAGGTAGTTACTGAATGCCACCACCGACACGACCCCGCCGTTTCGCCGCAGCAGATCCAGTTCCTCATCGCTGAGGTTACGGGGTGAGTCCACGATGGCTTTGATGCCGGAATGGGAGGCGATCACCGGAGCTCGGGCGAGTCTCAGCACTTGCTTAAAAGCTGGTGTGGACAGTTGCGAGACATCAATGAGGATCCCTAGTTCATTGAGACGGGCTACGCCCTGTTTTCCCAAACTGGATAGTCCGCCGTGCTCCTCCGGCGCGTTTCCGAGCGGCTTGCTGGGCCGGGAGGAGTCCGACCAATCGTTGTGCCCCGCGTGGTTAAAGCCAAAAAGCCGGACTCCGCGCTTGTACCATTCCTCGATCTGCGACAGATCGGTTCCGAGCGGGTAGGCGTTCAACAGGCTCACCACGACCGCGAACTTTCCTTGGCCGACGATGCGACGTACGTCTTCGGGAGAGTAAGCAAGCGCCGCCCGGTCCGGATTCTCTTCGGCCACCGCTTTGATCAGGCCATACTTCTTCTCCGCGTCCGCGCGCGCTTTTGCGTAACCTTCCGGAGTTCGCGGCCCCTGCGGCACAAACACGGCCAGCGCCGCTCCTTTGAGCTGGCCGCGCGCCGTTTTGGGCAGATCGAATTGCGTCGTGCCATCCGCCGCCGCTCCGGGGTAATCGAACGGAAGATCAAGGTGAGTATCAAACGTGAGAATACGCTGGTCGAGCTGTTTGGCTCTCTCGAGATATTTGCTATCGTTGGGCTCTTGCGCCCAAGCTGTGATTGGGAGCGCACCCATCAGAGCCGCTGCTGAAACGGCGCCAATCAGCCGGAAGGGCTTCATGATCGTTCTCCTGCTCTCACCTCTTCGCCAGTCGGTCGGTATCCACCCCTACGGTCGGTCGCGAGCATGGAAGGTCTTCGCTACTTCCCCACCATGTGGGGAACATCCTTTTCGTTCTCGCAGATCGATTCCATCAGCTCGTCGTCCGGCTGGAAATTAAGGCGGAGGGTAGGCCCCCAAGGTTTGGTATAGGCCTTCGGGTCGTCGATCGTAAGTTGGAGATCCATATGGCCGAAGTCGCGGCGCCGAAAGCGTTCGGTCACGTGAAGGGCTTCGGTCTGGGGGTGGCCGCCGTCGTCGAGCCAGCCTACATCGTTGAAGCCGGTGGTCTCGACCACCAGCGTCTCACCCTCCCACCTGCCGACCGAGTAGCCCAGATAGGCGGGTTGCGTGGGCTTGGGGAGAGGACGGCCGTCGAGGAAGATCTGGCGGTAGTGATTGTACGCCTCGTAAAGAACGGCGATCATTCCAGGGGTCTGGATGATCTTCCAGTTGATACCCAATGCATCGAAGTCGGTCACCCCGTGTGTGAGGCAACGCTCTGACGGTCTGCCTTTCCCCAGGTTCTCGCTGCGCTCCTTATACAGCTTTTCTGCCCACGGCTGGAAGGGAACTTCGATCCCGTCAGCAGCGAGATTTTGCAGATACTTGTTGTCGGCCGACGCCCAGATGCCCGACAGATCTGGCTTGCCATCCGGCATTTTCGGCGCGGGGGCCGAAAGGTGCGGTTTGCCCTCCGGTGTTCGGGGCATCCCCGGCGTGGGGTAGTGCAGCCATTGCGCTGCCAGCGGCACCGAGGCCAACAACAAGGCAGTCGCAGCAGCAAGGCGGGTCATGATCGGCTCCTCCTACTTCACGACAAAGTGCGACAGGTCCTTTTCGTTCTCAAGACAAAGATAATCGAGCAGATCGGTATCGAGCTGCAGGATCTGGTTCAGCTTGATGGTCCAGGGCTTGGTGTACGCCTTGGGATCATCCACGGTAAGCTCGACCTCGAGACGCCCGTAATTCGCGCGACGAATCCGCTCGGTGACCTTGGCGGCATCCGTGATCGGGTCGCCGTGAGTGTCAAGCCAGATGCCGTCCCGAAAGCCGGTGGTTTCCACCACCAACGTGTCCCCCTGCCATTTCGCCGTCGAATACCCATTCCACGAGGGCTGCGGGTCGGTGGGCAGAACTCGCCCATCCGTGAAGATCTGCCGGTAGCTCGCATTGTATTCGTTGAGGATGAGAAGGAGCCCCGGAACCTGGACAATTTTTCTGTACATCGGAATCGTCTGCAGTTCCACAACGCCGATCGGCAGACAATGCGAAAGGGGGTCGTCCCTCCTCAGTGCCGCGCTCCGAGACGCTGCCAGGTCTCGTGCCCACGGTTGATAGGGGATGCCGTCCTTGAGGCCCCAAGCAATGTTGCCGAACTCCTGAGGAGCGTAAAAATCGATGCATCCTTCCGGTGGGCAAGCCTTGTTGTGCTCGACGTCCCACGTTCCGGAGAAATCGGGCTTGCCGTCGGCCGTTCGCGGCGCCGGAGCGGATAGATTCGGTTTACCGTCAGGGGTTCGCGGAACTCCGCTCGTTGGATGGTTCCATTGTGCCGCCAGTGGTACGGCCAAAGTCACTAACATTGCGGAACGAATCCTCATTTCTCGACCCTGTGAGTCAGATCTAACCATTGTGCGCCGAGCGGCGCCGAGATCGCGATCGACTGAACCACAGCCTTCTTACTCATGCCCGCTCCCCGCGTCCCGCCTATCGGAGGTCCTTTTCCTGGGCGCGCGCGCCGGAGAGCATCCCCTCGAGACCATAATTGCCTTCGTGACACGCGTACTCAAACAGAGGGCCTTCGGTCCTGGTCATCGGAATCGACGCTCTCCAGGGCCGCGTAAACGTTAACGGATCATCTACCGTGAATTCGTAAATCAGAGTTTCCGGATCGACGCGGGTGAACCGTTCGATCAGATGCATATCGCGCGTGGAATTTCGGAATCTGGTCTGGTCGGTGAAATTGCTCGTCTCTACAACCAGCGTATTCCCCTCCCAACGGCCGCGCGAATCGCCCAGCCACTGGCGGACGGTTTGCGGCAGATGGGGGCGCCCGTCGAGGGGAATTACACGCACGTCGTGAATCATCTCCATTGCAATAGCGACCGTGCCGGGAGCCTGCACAATCCGGTAGTTGTTGTTATAAGCCGTGGGAAGCATCGGCAGCCCCTCTTCGGGAAACAGAATGCAGCGATCCATCAACGACCGGTCCTCGGGCCCATCAGCGGGGAGGAAGCCGAAGACGCTGGGCACGCACACGGTATGTTCGCAACGCTCCTGGATCGCACGGTTACGGGCGGCGATCCGCTTCTGGGCTTCCAGGGTGTACGGAGGCACTCTCCCGTCCGGTGGGTCAATCACCAGCAAAGTCTGCATCGTCTTTGCCACCTTGGTGCCCCAGTCCCACCACGCGTCGTTGTAAGCGCGTGCCAGATCGGCATCCTGACCTCCGTCCCGCCGGTCCGCATTCCGCTGCTGAATCATTCGCTTCTCAAACGCCTCAGCTTGTTCGCGGGTGAAAAAGGGCTTGTCCGCGAGTTCCCGAGGCCGCTCCAAGGGCGTGAGCGTTGCGTTGGTCCAGATTCCTTCCAGGTCCGGCTGGCCGTCGGCCTTACGCGGCGGACTCCAAGCTCTTCCGGGCGGCGCGAACGCGTCCTTCCGCGACGGCTGGCCGAGAGCGGATTCTGGTGGCAGCCACGCGGATAGCGCGAACACGAACCAAGCGCCGGTCAGCGCGAAGAATCGCTGGCTCATCTAACTCTCCTTTGCCGCGCCGACGATTTTACCCCAACCGGAACCGGACTGCGAAGCCGAGAATCGCGAGATCTTCGTTTCCCAAGGATAGGGTCGGGCGATAAGGCCTTTTGGGGACACCCGCCATCTGGCGAAGTATATGGCCGCGGCGTCCGATCGGAAAGGGATCGGTGCGACTCGGCGAAGCGGGACCGTTTGAGATCGGCGGCGCTTCATTGTGCCAACTTTTTGGCCGGAGGCCCGCTATTTCCGTCGGCAGCAACCGCTACCCGACCGGGCTAGCGGCGTACGTGCGCGAGCCGACCGGTGCCTTGCGTTGGCGGCGCAATTCACCTCGGAACGCCGGCTCATCGCAGCAGCTAAGGATGGCTTACTATCGGGGAGAGAACCGCCACGGTGCTACCGACGATCTCGTTTGCGCGCATTGCGATGTCTTCGCCTGCACCTACCGGAGGTAAAAAAGCCCGCTCCCGGCCAATCTGCCGAACGAACCAGCACGCGCCGCACGCCCGCTCGACAGCCCATTATTCAGCGCCCGGATTTGGCGGCCGATATCAAGGCTGCCCACTACACCGGAAACCACGAAACGGCCGGACCTCCGCGTACGGATGGGCTTCGAGGTGAGGCGTGATCCCTATGTCGATCGACCCAAAGACACACTCGCCCGAAGACCGGCCGGGTACGTGACATGGTCGCCGAGCGCCATCTGGGCCCGGTGATCATTTCCGCGGCGGGACCGGCTAGCTTAGTTCCCCTCTGAGCCCGGAGACAGCGTTGGCTCCTCGAGCCGGATTTCCCCCACCGAGGTAGGCGACCTGGCTGGCTTTCAGACTCTCGTCGGTCCCTTCATGATCTAAATTCCCGGTCTGATACCACCGCCTTTCAGGCGGTTAATTTTAAGTTGGTCTTGGTCTATACTTCGATTACGCGACTCGCCGTCACAGTCA
>JAGWQP010000022.1 GCA_028876805.1 Acidobacteriota bacterium
ACGACCATACCCGCCCGCCGGAATTGACGAGTGTCACTGCCGGTGGGCTGAGTTTCGCGGTGTGGGACTGGCCGGGCGACGATCCCGCCTTGCTGTTCGCGCATGGGACCGGCTTCCATGGCCGGTGTTGGGACCCCGTGATCCGTCGATTTCCCTCGCAACGCTGCCTGGCGATTGAGGCGCGCGGGCATGGGCGCAGCAGCAAGCCCCGACCACCGTACCGGTGGGGCGCGTTCGGCCCCGACATGCTGGTTGTCTTGGGCCGCCTGGGCGTCAGAGGGGCCATCGGCATCGGTCACTCTATGGGCGGGCATACCGTGACAGCAGCGTCGGCGCTCCGGCCCGCCACCTTCTCCGCGCTCCTGCTGATCGATCCCACCATTCGGGAGCCGGAACTCTACGGGACCACGCCGCTCGATGCATCCTTTGTGCGCAGGCGCCGCGCGCGATTTTCTTCGGCCGAGGAAATGTTCGAACACTACCGCCACCGGCCTCCATTTGAGAGCTGGGAGCGCGAAGTGCTGCGGGATTACTGCGACTTCGGATTGCTCTCAAGCGACGGGGAATTCGTACTGGCCTGCCCACCCGAAGTGGAGGCCTCTATTTATGAGTGCTCGAAGGAGGCTGAGGCGAATCTTCACGCCGTGATTCCTTCTCTGATGCGGCCAGTCACGGTGCTGCGTGCCGGTTATTCGGGCCCTCGAACCTTCAGCAGGTCGCCTACCGATCCGCACCTTGCCTCGCGGTTTCCATACGGGCGCGAGGTCCTGGCGGGCGACCACTCCCACTTCATTCCCATGGAGGCACCCGAACTGGTTGCAGACGAGATCCGCCGATTTTTGTGAAGGTTAATCGAGGGGCAGCGCCGACACCTGCAACTTCTGCTGTCCTTTGACGTCAACTTTCAACTTCTCGCCCAGGCGCAGATTGCCGCTCACGGTGAGCGTGTAATGCGAGCGCAGCGCGTCGAATACGCGCAAGCCGACCTGGTCGTCACCGATCTTCTTCATGTCGCGGAGGTTGAAGGACGCACCGCCGGTCTCGCGCGCCAGCTGCTCCAATAAAGCACGATCGTTGCCCACCACGTAAACCGGAAAGATCGAGACTAGGTTGCGCTGTGCCAGCCGCATCACGTCACGATCGCTGGTACGGCTGTAGCCTTCGACGCCGGAGGTCAGCAACAGCACAACGCGCCGGAACACGCTACTTTGAAACCCGCCGTCGATGGCGGCGTACAGCGCGTCCACCACATGCGGTTCATTGCCGTACTTGACCTGGTTGATCGACCGCATGATCAGCTCGCGACTGGAGGTGAAATCCTGAATCAAGTCGGCCGCGGAATGAAAGGCCACGACCGCCATCTGTTCTTTGGGCTGGAGCTGCGCCACGAACTTCTCCACCATAGGCTGCACGAGCCCGCCAGCCAGGCTAGTATCAAGCAGCAGCATGATATCGAGGTTGTCGCGGGCGAATTCAGCAGCTTCCACCGGCCGCGGCGTCTTGTCGTCGAGGACCGTAAAGTCCTGCGCCTTTAGACCGGTAACCAGCGCTCCGAACTTCGGTTCCACCACGGTGACCAGCAGCTTCGTGGCCGCGCACAGCGGGGCCACCGCTCCACTAAGGGCAACAGTGAGTACAGTAAGCCTGCGAATCATCCTCTTTATTCCTTATCTGACTGAATCTTTTCCACTAGCTTCTCCACGTGGAGCGCGTAGAGCGCCGGTTTACCATCGCGATCGCTCTGGAAGTAGATGCGCTGCGCGTCGGGAGAGAACATTGGCTCGACGGTAACCGGACGGCTCGACTTGTGTTCGCACAGAGTCAGTTCGCGCCGCGTCAGCCTCAGCAGGATGAGGATCGCCGGCGAAGCCACATTGCGGCTAGCACCCACGAACACCGAGGTGTCCCGGTTGAATCCGAAATGAACGTATTGGCTGGTCGGCGCCACCAGCTTGTCGCTATCTTCATCGGGGGCGTACTCGCGGATGGCATTCAGCTGCTTGGGATCGTCCGGCAGATTCAGATAAAGGAGCGTACGGCCGTCCGACGCCCAGTTGGCTGGACCGACTCCGCCGCCCGCCAGTGTCAGACGGCGGTTATGTCTACCGTCGGAATCGACCAGCCACAGCCCATTGCCGGCGTCCCGGTAAAGAATCTGTCCGCGCAGAGACCGCTCGATGGGATCGGCGATCGAAGATTGAGCCTCGACAACGGTGCGCGCCGCACCCTGCGCCAGCGCCACCATCCGCAGCCGCGAGGACTCGCTGCGGCGCTCGGTGAAAAGGACGTGGGCGCCATCGGCGGTCGCGTTCAGCCCGGGGCCGCGTTCCCAGGCCTGGGGAACGGTATACACTTCGCGGTCCTTGAGGCTCGCCAGACTCGCCAGGTAGAGCGTGCGGCCCGCAAAGTAGCAGAATGATCGGCTATCCGGCGTCAGGTTGAGCGAATTGGCGTCCAGATCCTTCCGGTCGGTCAAGCGTCGCGTCTCGCCGGTTTTGAGGTCCATGCGGAACGCCTCGAGGGAGCCCGTTCGATCGCAGCTGAAAAGAAGAAAGCCGCTGTTGCGGGCAATGACGCGATTCGAAAAAGCCGGCAGCATGCTCGAATAGGTGGGATCGGTCAAGCGGTACACATCGAGCTCGGTAGCCGGATCGGAATAGCGCTTCCACTCGGAAGCGAAGGCCTCACCCCTGGTCCCCGTCTCGGTGGCCAGCCCGGGGACGGCCAGTATGCCAGAGGCGAGCACGAACCGCCGGGAGAAGCGGGGTGACAAAACGGCCATTTCTCGATGGTACCCCCTCTGGTGGACGCGCGCGGTGAGTATACACTGTAAAGAGTTTGGCGGTTTCGAGATGACTGTCATCGAGCGGGCCATCACGCGGCGCACCTGGGCCCGAATTCTAGCAGCAGCCGTGTTGGGTGGCCTTTTCCGTCCTAAGGGGACCGCGGAGCCGGGCGCCATCAGCCGGTTGACCTGGGCGGCGGCCGAATCCGCCACGAGCGGCGGCCGGGACCGGAATTACCGCGCGAACGCTCAGATTCTGGTGCTGTCGCTTCCCCTGGTGCGCTGGCCGAATGTGGGCGGCGGCAGCGCGCTGTGGCACGAAACCGACGCGCCGGCGGGCGGCACGCTGCGGCTTCTGGAGTTTG
>JAGWQP010000298.1 GCA_028876805.1 Acidobacteriota bacterium
ATGGCGGCCGGTGCGGAGACGGCTCTGGCGAAAAGCGCTGCGCCGCCGAACGTATCGGACAGTGCGACCATCAAATTGCTGACCTCTTCGGGTTACAAGGTGGCCGATCAAGGAACGAACGGTTTTGTCTGCATCGTCATGCGCGGTTTCGCGGCCCCGACGTATACTCCCGCGCAGCTTCGTGATCTCGTCTACGACTCAGCCCTCCGCGCACCGATCTGCTTCGATCCGAACGCCGCAAGAACCGTAATGCCCTTCTACGAGTTACGCACCAAGCTGGGCATGGAAGGCAAAGCACCGGAGCAGATTGCCGCGGGCGTTCAAGCGGCGTATGCAAAAGGCGAACTGCCCAAGAGAATCGAGGTCAGTTTTGCCTATATGTGGTCCGCCGACCAGAATCTGGGCGGTGGAGTTGGCCACTGGCATCCGCACATGATGGTCTTCAGTCCGTACTATGAGAACTCCTTGTTCGGAAGCAATCCATTCGGCGCACCTCTCCCCCAAGTGACCGACGACGCCGGAACACCGTTTGCGGTGGTGGTCATCCCCGTGGACGAAAAGCTCGCGATCAAGACGAAATGAAGGAGAAACGCTCAAGATGATTCTCATCACGGGTGCGGCTGGGGCGAGCGGATCAGCTGTCATTCGGGAGTTCGCTGGAGACAACGTCCCTGTACGGGCGCTCGTCAGGCATGCTGCGAAGGCGCGGAGGAAAAAGACGCCATGAGCTACGAAAAGATCTTCGAATACGACCTCGATATCACCGGCGTGACGGACTACGGCGCCGATATGGAGGCCCTGTTCACAGGGCGGGAGAGTGTGCCGCTGCAGGGCGCTCAATTCGACGTCACGCTCGCGGGACCTGTCAAAGGCCGCGTGACGGGCGCCATGCGTGGAATCGACTACCTGCGCGTGCGTCCGGACGGCCGCCGCGAGCTGGAGCTGCGGGGCGCCATCGAAACAGACGACGGGAGCCGGATCGCGTTCTTGGCCGTGGGCGTCGGGTCCGCGCGCGAAGGTGAGCCGATGGTCGACCTCGCCGTGAAGATCGATCTCCTGACGGCCGCGGCCGCCTATTCGTGGGTCAATGCGAAATCGGCCTGGGGTTCGGGAGACGCGGACCTGACCGCCAATAAGATCCACGTTGACGTCTATTTGCACTGAGGCGCGGGCCGCCGCCCGTTCCAGCGAGGCGGTCCAAGCCCAAAAAGTCTTCAGAGAACCGATGAGTTTTCCGCCAGCGACGGTCTCGACGACAACATCGATACCTAAGGAGGTCTGAATCATGCCGTTGAACAAGGGATTGCTGCAGGGCAAGTGCGTGGTCGTACTGGGCGCAAGCCGTGGCGTTGGCCGCGAGATCGTACGGCGCGCGGCGGCCGAGGGCGCGAAGGTCCTGGCCGTCGCCAGGCGGGCGCGCGGCCTGGCCGAGGTCGCGAAGACCACGCAGGGCGTCGACACGCTGGCGTTGGACGCTGCCTCGGAAGACGCGCCGCGGAAGGTCTTCCGCAAGACGAGGCCCGACCTTCTGGTGATCTGCGGCGGCGCCACCCCTCCGGTCCGGCCGATACCCGAGCTCACCTGGGCCGAGTTCGGCGTGAACTGGGAGGTCGACGCCAAGATGGCCTTCGTGTTTTGCCGCGAGGCGCTGCGGACACCGCTGGCGCCTGGGTCCGTCGTTGTGATCATCTCTAGCGGCGCCGGTCTGGGAGGCTCGCCCATTTCGGGTGGCTACGCTGGCGCCAAGCGCATGCAGATGTTCATCGCCAAGTACTGCCAGGCCGAATCCGATCGCAGCGAGCTCGGCATCCGCTTTGTGGCGCTCGTCCCCTCCCGCGTCATGCCGGAGACGGATCTCGGCCAGGCCGCAGTCAATGGTTACGCCCGCTACCTCGGTGTCCCACCAGAGAAGTTCCTCGAGAACATGGGCGCGCGGCAGTCGCCTGCGGACGTCGCCGAGGCGGTCCTCGACCTTGCGGTCAGGCCGCCGACGGAAGCGGGTTCGATCTTCACAATTTCAGCCGATGGCGTCGCCGCGGCGAGTTGAAGCGAAAGTCGTGAGCGAAAATTACGCAAACATCAAAAACAAATGCCGGGTTTCGCCCGGCGCTAACGACAGGGGAAAATATGGTACTTGAAAATAAGAATGCCGTAATCTATGGAGCCGGAGGCGCGGTCGGGGGCGCCGTTGCCCGGGCATTTGCCCGGGAAGGTGCCAGAGTGTTTCTAACCGGTCGCAACCTGGCCAAGGTTGAGACTGTCGCCAAAGACATTATTGCGGCGGGCGGCAAGGCTGAAACCGCGCAGGTGGACGCGCTCAATGAAGCCGCCGTGGAGGAACACATCGCTGCGGTGGTCAAAAAGGCTGGCACGATCGACATCTCGTTCAACGCCATTACAGCCGTTCCGCAGCCAGGGACGCAGGGAATTCCCATCGCCCAGCTGTCTGTCGAGAGCTTCACGGCTCCCATCACCGCATATATGCGATCGTACTTCTTGACCGCGCGGGCCAGCGCGCGGCGCATGGTGGAGAACAAATCAGGCGTGATCCTGGTACACACACCCGAGCCGGCGCGTCTGGGCGCACCGCTCGTCGGTGGCATGGGGCCCGCGTGGGCCGCGATGGAAGCGTTCAACCGCAACCTGTCGGCTGAATTCGGTTCCTACGGCATCCGCGCGGTTTGCATTCGCTCCTCTGGTCTTCCCGAAACCCACACCATTGAGGTCGTCTTTGGCCTGCACGCCAAAGCAATGGGCATCCCTCAGGACCAGTTTCTGAAGTTCGTCGAAGGTATGAGCCACAGGAAACGTTCAACCACGCTCGCAGAAGTGGCAAACACGGCGGTCTTCCTTGCCTCCGACAGAGCGAGCGGAATGACAGGCACCGTCGCAAACCTTACCGGCGGAATGATCGTCGACTAGCCGGACCACGCGTGCGACCACCGCCGACGGGCCGACCAACACCAGCTTGTCGGACTGTCTTTCCTAGCGACGGGTCAACAGATCGGCCGGGAATCTGTGGGTTTTCGACTGCCTGCGCTGTCTGGATTCTCGCCGGGTGTTCCTTCTTACCGGTGCCCGTATCTTTTTTCGGCCGAAAAACGTAGTCAGACATGAACGAAGATTGGCTAATCAGGAGAGGCGGATCTCAATCCGGCGATGAGATGGGAATGGCTATCGTGGAAACCTTTCGCGTAACTGTGAGCTTGATCGACGCCGAGGGGGAATTCCATTAGTGACTGCAAAGCGCTCCTCGGAGGAACCTATTC
>JAGWQP010000299.1 GCA_028876805.1 Acidobacteriota bacterium
CTCACCAATGCGCCGGCCTTTGACTTCCCTAAGCTAAAGTAGCCGATGCAGCCGATGCTCTCATGGCTGCTTGGGTCGGCGGCTGCAAGCCATGGGACGGGTTCGTTGCCGACTCGCTGCTGGAGGAAGCCGGATTCGAACTTTTCGTCCCTCTCGGGATCAGTGCCTCTTCGAGCTGGTAGAACCATGGGCGGAAACCGTATGGCGCCCGAGGGAGTTTCCGCCGTCCTCTGTAGGACCGATCCATCGCGCCGCCTTGGACGATTATGTCCGCGCAACTGCAACCGGCTGGTGACGTTCGGCCGAGCGCACAATGGCCTCGAACACCTCAACGCCGTGCAAGATGTCCTCGGGTGGGATCGGATAGGCCCGCAATTTGATCCGCCGGATCGCGATCTTTCGGTTGGCGGCACCGAGGGCGGACAGCCGGGTCCATACCCCGGTTCAGCCAATTTCCCGTGAAGGGACTCGAAGTTCGAATCCTGTCCCCTCCAGCGGTGAGTCAACAAACTTTCGGTTCCTCGCAACGGCTGATGACCGGGCGGGAAGGGATTTGGGTGGTCCACACCAACTTTGCGCTGGGCGAAGTGACTGCCCGTAGGTTGCTTGCGTCGCGAGCAAGATCCCTTATTATTAATAATTCGGCCCGCCAGAGGCCGGACCAACATTACAAAATCGGGAGGAAGCTATGGAATTCAACGTTTTCGAGTACTTCAAAGACTACAGGCCGCCCACAACGGACGGCCCAGTCACCCCCGAAGCGCAGGGGACATCGTTCTTCCTCGGCGGCCCGATGGGAAAGCGCATCCGCGAACACGTCGAACCTTATGCTGATAAGTCCGGCACGTCCCGGCGTGCGTTCTTCGGAACGGCGTCCGGGTTCGCCGCGACGATGTTGGCCGTCAACAAGATCACCGGCATGCAGTTCTTCGAGGTCACCGAGGCCGAGGCAGCCGAGCAGGGCGCGGCAAAGGAAATCATGATCAGCCGGAGGGCGGGGACCCCCGACTTTATCGTCGATGTCCACACGCACATCTGCACCCGCAAGGACGGCTACGTCCCCGGCGTGAACACGACCGAAAAGGGGATGTGGTTCGTGCGGCTGCTCGACGACCTCGGCAAGGCCCAGGGCCTGCCGAACGGCACCAAGGACATGACGGTCGAGAACTTCGGGAAGCTGATCCTCGAGGGGAGCGACACCAGCGTTGCGATCTTCAATCCCTTCGGTTTCCGCGAGGATTACGGCGGCAAGGACATGATCCCGATCGAGGAGCAGGTGGAGATCAGAAACCGCTGGCCCGATCGCTCGGCCATGCTGGGCGGTGGGCTGACGCCCAACCAGGGGCAAAGCGAAACCCTGGAACGCCTGCACATGTTCGTCGAGCAGTACAAGATTTCGGGGCTGAAGCTCTATACCTTCGATTCGACGCCGGCCCGCGGCTGGTGGTTCGACGACGAGAAAAAAGCGTATCCGATCTGGGAGGAGTGCCGCAAGCTCGGCATCAAGAACATCGGCTGCCACAAGGGCATTCCGTTCGGGCAGTTCATGGCCCGCTATGCCCATCCCGAGGATTTCGACGCGGTCGCCGACGACTTCCTGGACCTCAATTTCATTGCCTACCACTCGGCCTGGCCATACCACAACGAGCTGGCGGCGCTGAAGATGTTCAAGCCGCAGCGCACCAATATGTATGCCGAAGTCGGCTCGACCTTTGCGGCGACGGTGAGCAGCCGACCGATGGAGTGCGCGCATGTGCTGGGAACGCTGCTCCGCGATCTCGGTCCCGACTACGTCATGTGGGGGACCGATTCGTGCCTTTGGGGCAATCCGCAATGGCAGATCGACGCGTTCCGGAAGTTCCAAATCCCGGACCAACTGGTCGAAGGCTACGGCTACCCAAAGCTGACGCCTGAGATCAAGGCGAAGGTCTTCGGCCAAAACGCGGCGCGCATCTGGAACCTCAAGACCACCGCCTAGCATCCGGGCCACACGGATGCGAATCTCGCGCGCGGCTTGGGAGTAGCCAAATCATGCCGTTATACGAGTATGAGTGCGCGCCATGCCTCGTCGTTTACCAGACGATGCACGGCATGAACGACCCGGCGCCCGCGCGCTGTCCGAATTGCGGCGGCCCATTGCACCGCCAGATCTCCGCGCCGAGGATCAACCGGTACAATTTCTCGAGTCCGACCGAGGCGAAATACGCCAAGGTTTCCGCGTCAGAGGAAATCGCCAAGGAACGGGAGCTGCAGAAAGTCTACAAGCGGATGTGGCTTCCGCCTCCGGTCAAGCACAGCCCGTGGGAGTAGTCAGGTTGCGCGTTCCGTCCCGCCAGGCCTGCCGAGTGGCGGTTTACGAGCAACCGCATGCTCGACAGGTTTGTGTTATCGGGCCGACACGCCCTTTCGCATCGTGCACCGCGGCCGAGGCGGTGCCGTGAGATCCGACCTCGGCGACGGACTTCGCGCGGATGAGCGGTCCCTCCGGCGCGCAGCACCCCTTCAAGTCGCCGTCCAGCAAGACGACGTAGGTTGGCGAGCGCGGCAGCGCTGATCATGCTGGTGCCGTTTACCAGCCAGGCGGTCAGGGTTACGGTTCGTGGTCTGGAAAGGGATGTCATTTTGGCCAGCAAGGTTGTAGTAGCCGGTGTATCCATTATGTGCCGGCTCAGTCCGGGATTGCCGACGGGCCGCCGATCACATTGGTGCCGCTCATTTCTCAGAGATAGACCGCGCCACTGTCGCTTTATCACAGAACGTCGGCATAACCGGTTTCCGCGCTTTCGATACGGCGAATCAGCGTAAGCACTATGTCGAAGAAGGAGTCGGGGCTGCAGTGACGGCGGCGATCGCGTCTGGCATAGTTAAACGGGAAGATCTTTTTCTTCAAACAAAG
>JAGWQP010000300.1 GCA_028876805.1 Acidobacteriota bacterium
CGATGACCAACACAGTCGTCAATGTCAGCGTTTGGGAGGATGCGGACGCGGCACGACAGATGGATACGCTTGGCGAGATGTTGACCGAGCGGCCTATCCTCGAGGGTGCCGGCGTCACCTTTGACCGTATTGGCAACTATGAACCGCTCTGGAAAATTGAGAAGTCCTGGGGTTTTGAACCCGGGCGGCGCGCGGCGAGATCATAGAAAAACGACTTCAATGGGGAGGGGATCATGAAGGTAATTCTTTCGGGTGTACTGCTGACGGTGCCAATGATCGCAGCTACCTGTGAGGGCCTGGCTGCGCTCAAACTAGCTCATACCTCAATCGCCAAAGCCCAGACTGTGGCCGCCGGAGCTTTCGATCCGCCGCCGGCGGAGCCCTCCCCCGCCGCGCTCGACTACAAGAAATTGCCGGCCTTTTGCAGGGTGCAAGGGGTGATCGAACCTTCCTCGGATTCGCATATCGAGTTTGAAACCTGGCTGCCCGTGGCGGGATGGAACGGACGGTATGAAGGGCTCGGCAATGGCGGATTTGCGGGATCGATCGACTTCCGCGGGTTGGGGGATGCGGTGTCGCACGGCTACGCCGGCTCCTCGACCGACACCGGACACAAGGGTTCGGCCATCGACGCAAAATGGGCGCTCGGCCATCCGGAAAAGGTCACCGACTTCGGTTATCGGGCGATCCACGCCACCGCGGAAAATGCCAAGGCCATTATTTCCGCGTTCTACGGGAACGCCCCGCGCCACTCCTACTTCAGCTCCTGCTCAAACGGCGGGCGAGAGGCACTAATGGAAGCACAGCGCTATCCGGCCGATTATGACGGCATTCTCGCCGGGGCGCCGGCGAACTATTGGACTCATCTGCTGTCATCGGCCGCCGCCGAGGTGCGGATGCTGGGCGAACCGGCATCCTACATCCCAGCCGCCAAACTGCCGGCCATCGAGGCCGCTACGCTGGCCGCCTGTGATCGACAGGACGGGGTCAGCGACGGCGTCATCAACGACCCGTCGCGCTGCAAATTCGCTCCAGCGGAGCTCATGTGCCGAGGGCCCGAGTCCAACAGCTGTCTGACTGCGCCCGAAGTCGCAAGTTTAGAGAAGCTGTATGCCGGCGCACGAGACTCCCATGGCCAACCGATCTTTCCGGGCCGGGTCCCGGGAGGGGAGACAGGGCCTGGCGGGTGGGGACTGTGGATCACGGGGCAAGCGCCGGGTACGAGCCTGATGTTCGCCTTTGGAACCGGATTCTTCGGAAACATGGTCTTTGAAGACGCCTCCTGGGATTTCCACACGTTCCAGACCGACCGTGACACCAAAGTCGCCGACGACAAGCTGGCTCGCGCGCTCAATGCCACCGACCCGG
Organism: Acidobacteriota bacterium; assembly: GCA_028876805.1. Classification (GTDB taxonomy): domain Bacteria; phylum Acidobacteriota; class Terriglobia; order Bryobacterales; family Bryobacteraceae; genus PSRJ01. The sequence goes on from JAGWQP010000300.1 coordinate 1,369, forward strand.
ACCTGAAGCCGTTCCGAATCCGCGGCGGCAAGCTCATCGTTTACCACGGCTGGAATGACCCGGCGATCTCTCCTCTGAGTTCGATCAACTACTTCCGCAGCGTGCGGGCGAAGATGGGAGCCAAGGAGGAGGACGGATTCCTGCGCCTGTACCTGGCGCCCGGTATGGCCCATTGCGGCGGAGGGCCCGGCCCCGACAGTTTCGGCCAAGGCACCGTGGCGGCGGCCGACCCGCAGCACAGCATCTCGAAGGCCCTGGAAAACTGGGTGGAGAACGGTACCGCCCCCGGTCCCATCATCGCCACCAAACTCGAAACCGGCTCGCCGACCACCGTGGTGCGTACGCGCCCGCTCTGCCCGTATCCCGAGGTCGCCCGCTACGCGGGCTCGGGCAGCACCGACGAGGCCGCGAACTTTTCGTGCGTGGCGCCGTAAGCGAGTCTTCTATAAGGACTAAGACGACATGACCAAGATTCAGGTGCGGTTCCGCCTCGCGAGGCGGCTCGACGACGCGATGATGGAGCGCCTTGCCAGAGCCCATACCATCTACGGGATTCAGGGCATCCAAGTCGCTCCTTCGCTCGATGGGCTGACGGTGGAATTTGACGCCACCCGGCTGCTTCGGTCCGAGGTGGAAGCCGCGCTGGCCGGTGCCGGCATACCGGTGGCAGCGGCCGAGCTGTGATTACTGCTCCAATGTACTGATTTCAAAGAAAAAACTGGGATAAACTGTAACCTTACGTGGGCTTGAGTCGCCCACCAGTAAAACCGTGAATTTCTCGGAAGGGTTCATCAAGCGGCCGATCGCGACGAGCCTGCTGATGCTCGGAATCGGGATGTTCGGCGTCATCGCGTACCGGGCACTGCCGGTGAGCGACCTGCCCCAAGTCGACTATCCCACCATCCAGGTCGAAGCCAACCTTCCGGGCGCGAATCCCGCCACCATGGCGTCTTCGGTGGCGACGGTGCTCGAACGGCAGTTCACGACCATCGCTGGCTTGGATTCGATGATCTCGCAGAGCAGCCAGGGAAATACGCAAATCACGCTGACGTTCGATTTGACCCGCGACATGGATGGCGCCGCCGTGGACGTGGAGACGGCGATCGCCGCCGCCACGCCGCTGCTGCCCGCGGGCATGCCCACGCCGCCCTCCTTTTGGAAACAGAACCCTGCCGACCAGCCGATCATCCAACTCGCAATGGGCTCGCCCACGCTCCGTCTTTCCGACGTCGATGAATACGCCGAGACGATGGTGGCGACGCGAATTTCGATGGTCCCGGGTGTGGCGAAGGTGAACATCTGGGGCTCGGCGAAGTACGCCGTGCGCGTGCAGATGGACCCCAACGAGCTCGCCACCCGCAAAATCGGCTTGAATGAAGTTCAGAATGCCATACAGAACTGGAATGTGAATCTGCCGACCGGCACTCTGGTTGGGCCCCATAGGGCGTATAACGTCCTGGCGAACGGACAGCTGCGGCACGCGGCCGAGTACGGGCCGATCATCGTAGCCTACACCAACGGACATCCCGTCCGTTTGAACGAGGTGGCGCACGTCGTCGACAGCGTCCAAGATGACAAGCAGATTTCGCGCATGTACGGCCGGGAGTTCGGCAAGACCGGCGCGAGCGTGGTGCAGCTTCAAGTCACGCGGCAGCCCGGCAGCAATACGATCGAAGTAATTGACAACATCCGAGCGCTGCTGCCGTTCTTCAATCAGCAGATTCCGCCAAGCGCGCGCTTGATCATCCGCGGTGACCGCGGCAAGAACATTCGCGAGGCGTTCCACGATATCCAGTTCACCATGGTGGCGACGCTCAGCCTGGTCATCCTGGTGATCTTCCTTTTCTTGAGGAACGTCTCCGCGACCATGATTCCGGCCATGGCGCTGCCGTTTTCCATCCTCGGCACCTTCTCGGTGATGTACCTGCTGAATTTCAGCATGAACAATATTTCAATGATGGCTTTGATTCTGTCCATCGGGTTCGTCGTGGACGACGCCATCGTGATGCTGGAAAACATCGTCCGCCACATCGAGAAGGGCGAGAAGCCGCGGGTGGCGGCGCTTCGGGGATCGAGAGAAATCGGGTTTACGATCGTCTCGATGACTCTCTCGTTGGCGGCCGTGTTCATCCCGATTCTTTTCATGGCGGGGATCCTGGGGCGGCTGTTTCGCGAATTCGCGGTGACGATCTGCGCGGCGATCCTGATTTCGGGCCTGGTTTCCATCAGCCTGACGCCGATGCTGTGCAGCCGCTTTCTGCGCGAGGCGAAGCCGGAACGTCATGGTTTGTTCTACCGCGCGATCGAAGCGGCCTTCACGAACACGCGCGATCTGTACGGCATCTCCTTGCGCTGGGTGCTGGCTCATCGTCCCGTCATGTTGGTGACCTTCCTGGCGGTGATTGGAGCCACCGCTCTGCTCTACGTCGTGGTGCCCAAAGGATTCATACCCGACACCGACAACGATCAGTTCAACGTTCAGATGCAGGCGCAGCAGGGCACTTCGTATTACCAGATGATCCGATACGGGGAGCGCGTGGCGAACGTCGTCATTCAGGATCCGGACGTCGACAGCTTCTTCATGAGGACGGGCGGCGGCCAGGGCGGCGCCAATGGCGGCAACCTCGACGTGATGCTGAAGCCGCGGCGCGAGCGAACCTCGACGGTGGTCGATATCGTCAACCGGATGCGGCCGAAAATCTCCAGCATCACCGGACTGCGGGTCACTACGCGCGTTCCCCAGGCCATCCGCGTGGGGGGACGCAACTCAGCTTCCAGCTACGATTACACGCTTTATGGTCCGGACACCGAGGACCTATATCAGCAGGCTCCGAAATTGGAAGCGGCCATGGAGAGGCTGCCCGGGCTGGTGGACGTAATCAGCGATCTGCAGATCAAGAACCCGCAGATACAGATCACGATCGACCGCGATCGCGCTGCGGCGCTCAATGTCGACTGGAACAACATCTCCAACATGTTATACGACGCCTTCGGACCGCAATTGGTCTCGACCATTTACGGGACCAACAATCAGTACCGCGTGCTGCTCGAAGTGCTACCCACCTACCAGCGCCAGGAGGACTCGCTCAAGCTGCTCTACCTGAAATCGAACACCGGGCAACTGGTGCCGCTCGATGCCTTGGCCAAACTGCAGTTGAATGCGGGGCCGAACAGCATCCCCCACTCCGGCCAGTTGCCTTCGGTGACCATCTCGTTCGGGTTGCGGAAGGGCATTTCGCTCGGCCAGGCGACCGACGAAATCGAGCAGGCCGCCCGGGAGATTCTCCCCGCCACGATCACCGGGACGTTTCAGGGTTCGGCCAAGCTGTTCCAGGATTCGATGAAGAACATGGGATTGCTGCTGCTGATCGCCATTTTGGTGGTGTACATTGTGCTCGGTGTGCTTTACGAAAGCTACATCCATCCGCTGACCATTCTCTCGGGTCTTCCTTCCGCCGGTTTTGGAGCGCTGCTGACCTTGCTGCTGTTTAAGATCGAGTTGAGCATCTACAGTTTCGTGGGGTTGATCATGCTGATCGGCATCGTCAAGAAGAATGCCATCATGCAGATCGATTTCGCGCTCGAAGCCGAGCGCTCCGGCAAGTCTCCCCTGGCGGCGGTGTACGAAGGCTGCCTGATTCGCTTCCGGCCGATCATGATGACTACCATGGCGGCGCTGTTGGGCGGCATTCCGATCGCGCTCGGGTA
>JAGWQP010000301.1 GCA_028876805.1 Acidobacteriota bacterium
GAACCGTCCGCGCGGGCATGCGGTCGATCGTGCTGTAGATCGCGTTATGCAGCCCGTTCTGCTGCATCACCGCAAAGAGTTCGCTCTCCAGGTCGAACGCCTCGAGCCTGCGCCGCAGGTCGTAGTCCATCAGGCGAGCGCTCAGGCGATCTTGACGAGAGAGGCTTGCCGGAGGAAACGTAGCCAGTATTTCCAGCCTCTGCTGGAGGTGCTGGCGGCGCTGTTCCCGGCCGGCTTTGGACCAATCCGTCCAGCGGTCGTCGTACTCGTGGCGGCCGACGGTGGTGGCGAACTCGGGACTGTCGCGCAGATGTTCTTCAAACGCCTGCCGGAGGAAGTCTGCGAAGCTCTGTGCGGGGGCGACGACCGGCAACGACAGCAGAACAATGGGAACCAGGCGCGGCATCTTCCTACTTTACCGCTGGCTCAGGCCACCATCGACCGCCAGAATTTGCCCGGTCACAAATTCCGACGCTTTGAGAAAGTAGACCACCGCCTCGGCGATCTCGCCGGGCGTTCCGCCTCGGCCGGCCGGTGTTACCTCGATCAGCTGTTTGCCGCGCTCATCAATGTCTTCGAAAGGAATCACGCCGGGGGCCACCGAGTTGACCGTGATCGCGGGCGCTAATGCCTTCGCCAGAGCGCGCGTCAGCATAATCACTCCGGCCTTGGACGAGCAATAGTGCGCGTGCTCGGCCCACGGCCGGATGCCACCGAGCGAGCCGATGTTGACAATGCGCCCGCCCCCGGCCTTCTGCATCAGCCGGGCGCCGTTCTGGCAGCAGAAAAACACCGCCTTCAAGTTGACAGAGTGAATGAAATCCCAATCCTTCTCGGTGATCTCGAGCGGATCAAAGCGCGTGAAGCGGGCGGCGTTGTTCACCAGCCCGTCAAGCCGGCCGAGCCGGTGCTCGACGTCGCCGAACAGTCGGGTGATCTCGGCGACGCTCTCAAGGTTCGCCCGGAACAGTTCCGCGCCGCCGCAGTCTTTCGCGGTGCGTCGGGCATCATCCTCTGAACGCTGATAGTGAATGGCTACGCGCGCGCCTTCGGCGGCCAAGCGCAGGGCAATGCCGCGGCCGATGCGCTTGGCCGCGCCCGTCACCAAAATGACCTTCCCGACGAGGGACTGAGCGGGCTGTCCCATCTCTCCGGAGCTAGATGGTGGGCTCGCCATGGATCTCGATCTCCTCCGGTTCGACGCCCTCGCGCTTGGGCTCGGGAAGCCGTCCGGTCAGGTGCGCCCAGCCCCAGAAAATGGCGGTGGTGGAGCTCAGCGCCCCGGCGATGGCGCCGATTGTCCGCGGGTCCCAGGTGGTCGAGGCGACTCCGGCCAGCGTCATCGAAATCATCATAACGGACCACTGCATCGATTCGTTGGTAGAGAACACTCGCCCACGGAACGAATCAGAAACGTGACGCAGCATCTGTGACATGTTCAGAACCGAGCTGACTCCGACGGCGGCGCGCGAAAGGCCAATGAAGACCAGGGCCCAGCGGAAGCTCCGCATCTGGCTGAAGACAATGTACGAACCGCCGTGAATGACATAGCAGATCGCGATCGTGCGTTTGTACGCCTGGAAGCCGAATGCGCGGCCGAGCCGATAGGCGACCATGCTGCCGCACAGCAAGCCGATTCCGGCGGCCGCCCAGATGAACCCGATGCCTTCCGGCCCGCGGTCGAACACCAGCTCGCCGAAAACACTGAACAGGATCTGCGCCGCACCGCCTCCGCTGGCCCAACCGACGCCGACCAACGAGATCCCCAGGATCAAGGGGTGCTCTCGGAGATAACGCAGGCCCGCGACGTAATCGCGCCATGGCCGCACGACTTCGGTCTCGGTCAGGGCGATGCGTGACGGGCGGAAGCCGCGGCCGGCCAGGTACAGCCGCGCAATGCACAGCGCCGAAATCACGAACGAGAGCGCGTTGGCGAGGAAAGCCCATTGGTAGCCGAACTCGGCCACGCTGACCCCGCCGAGCAGCGTGCCGATCGTGAGGTTGATCCACTGCGTGGTCTGGGTCAGCGAATTTGCCGTGTGCAGCTCTTCGGTCGTGGTGATGACCGGCAGGATCGCGGAGCGTCCGGCGGTGAAGAAGGGCGAAGCCGCCATCAGCAAGCCGCTGAACAAGTACAGCAGCCACGTGTCGGTGCGATGGATCGTGAAGATGAAGCAGGCGGCGACCGCCGCCCGCGCCAGATCACTCGAGATCATGATGCGCCGCCGGTCGAGCCGGTCGAGCGCCACCCCGGCCAGCGGGCCTGCCAGCATGGCTGGAATCGCGCGGGCGAGCATGACGCCGCTGACCACGAGCCCGGACTTGGTGGTGGCGAGCACCAGGCTGAAGACCGCGATATTGTTGAAGTGGTCGCCAATCTCGCTCACTACCTGGCCGATCCAGGTATAGCGGTAATTCCGATTCTGGCGGAGCAGGGAATAGAACCCCGTCACACGAGCGACTCCTGGCGTACCGTAAGGTGGCGGATGTAGTCGCGGTCGAGTTCGTAACCGAATCCGGGATCGTCGCGAATCGCGATGGTTCCGCGCGGGGTCACTTCCACCGCGGGATGAATGATGTCACGCTGCCAGTACCGGCGGCTCGCCGAGACGTCGCCCGGCAGGATGAAATTGGGCAGCGTGGACAGGGCAATGTTGTGCGCCCGGCCGACCCCCGATTCGAGCATCCCGCCGCACCATACCGGAATGTGAGCCGCCGCCGCCAGGTCGTGGACGCGACGGGCTTCGCCAAACCCGCCAACCCGGCCCAACTTGACGTTGATGATTCCACAGGCGCGCATCTGGATGGCCTGTTCGGCCTGGCGGGCGGTGCGGATCGACTCGTCCAGGCACAAGGGCGTGGAGAGCCTGGCTTGCAGCGCGGCGTGGTCGATGATGTCATCGTGGCCAAGCGGCTGCTCGATCATCATGAGCTGGAACTCGTCGAGGAGCCGCAGATGATCGGCGTGGGCCAGGTTGTAGGCCGAGTTGGCGTCGGCCATCAGTGGGATCGAGGCGTATCGCTCGCGCACCTGACGCACCACGTCCACGTCCCAACCGGGCTTGATCTTGATTTTGATGCGCTGGTATCCGGCCGCCAGTTCGCGGCCGATCGCATCGAGCAGTTGCGGCACGGTGTCATGAATCCCGATCGACACGCCGCAGGGAATCTCGCGGCGGGAGCCGCCACCGATCAGTTTCCAGAGCGGCACTCCGGCCGAGCGGGCTTCCAGATCCCAGACTGCGGCCTCCAGCCCTCCGCGCGCCATGTAGTGGTCCCGGATATGCGCGGTCAGCGGAGCGATCTCGGGCGCGCTCTGAAATTCGCGCCCGAGGACGCGCGGCGCCACATAATCGCGCAGGATTATCCACGCTGAGGCAGTCCACTCCTGGCTGTAAAACGGGTGTTCGCTCGCGGTAACTTCGCCCCAGCCCGAGACGCCCTCGCTCTCCACTTCGACCAGGATGATGTCGCGTTCGGTGGTGCGTCCGAAGCTGGTCTCAAAGTAATGGACTAGCGGTAAGCGAATCTGGTGGAGCGTGACGCGGCCCAGCTTCATGGCGAAGGTCCCAGTAAATAAACACCTTGGGCACTCGTGCGTTCAAAGCCCGTCACTGCGAGGCCGCGGGCGAACGAGCGTTGGAACCGCCCGCGATTGGCGCGCTGGATCTCGAGCGCGCGTATGGGTTCGTCGCGGCACCAGCGCTCGATCTGAACCGGCACCGCGATGCGTTCCTCCACCTGGCGCTCGGGCGGCTTACCGCCGACCATTGCCGCGACGCGCGCGGTAGCGATCCACCATTCGGCCACGCATCGATCCGTGGGCAGCCCGCCATGCAGCGGGCTCGACGTGGAGCCATACTCATTTTCCGAGTATCGCCGTACAATCGCCCCCAGCCGCTCGATGTTGAAGAATGCGTTCTTGATCTCCAGCGGGTCGAAGGTCCACTCGACGAGCTCGATGCCGCGCGCCAGCGCGTCGGCGCGCTGTTCGAGCTTCAGCCGCCGCCCAATCCCGAGGTCACGGTAGGCGGGCAGCACGCCCAGCATATGGCTGTGCAAGAACGGCTGACCCTCCGGCTTCATGCCCGCCAGCGCCAGGCAGAATCCCACCATTTGTTCCGCTTGGTATGCGCCGAAAACCTGCCCGCCGGTCTTGCTCGCCACCACGAACAAGGCGACCGGCACCAGGTCGCTATCGGCAAAGCCCCAAACGCACTGTTGCAGCCGCAACGCTTCCGAGAATTCGGCAAGCGCAGAAAGCCGGCGGACTTCGATCACCGTTTCGCTTCCCGCCACAGCTCGTCCATCTCGTCGAGATTCGATTCTTCGATCTTCTTGCCGCGCTCAGCCAGCTTGCGCTCGATGTAACTGAACCGCTCCCGAAACTTGGCGTTGGTCCGGCGCAGCGCCTGCTCAGGGTCAACCTTGACGAAGCGCGCCAGATTCACCAGCACGAACAACAGGTCGCCGATTTCGTTCTCCAGCTCCGTCGGGGAGGCGGCGCGACGCGCTCGATCAAGCTCGCCGAGTTCTTCATGCAGCTTTTCGATCACCTGTTCGGGGGTCTCCCAGTCGAAACCGACGTGGGCGGCGCGTGAAGCAATCTGCTGTGCTTCGACCAGCGCCGGCAACGCGCGCGGCACCGACGCGAGCAAGCCGTGGTTTCGCGTACCCTTTTCCCTTTGCTCGGCGGCCTTGACTTCGCCCCAGATCCGCTTCACGTCGCTTGCCGATGGGGCGCTCTCGTCGCCAAAAACATGCGGGTGGCGGCGGATCAGCTTCTGGATAATGGCATCCAGCACATCGCTGATGCGGAACAGGCTCTGCTCCTCAGCCATCTGGGCGTAAAAAACCGCCTGAAGGAGGAAATCTCCCAGTTCCTCGCTCAGCTCCCCCCAATCGCGGCGGTCGATCGCGTCGAGGACCTCGTAGGTTTCTTCTAGCGTGTAGGGTTTGATGGTATCGAAGGTCTGCTCCGAATCCCACGGGCAACCGTTGGGCCCGCGCAGGCGAGCCATGATCTCAACCAGCCGTTGAAATTTTTCGCCAGCGGTAGACATGGTAGGGAAAGCAAGAATTCGCGATGATTCCCCAATGTAGCAGAACCGCACCTTTCGCCGGAGGAGACGAAACGAAGCCCTTCGACGGGCGTATTCTAGCTCGAGCGATGAGAGCGCGATTTTCAATCACTCGGCTCGAAGCGTGTCTAGGCGGAGTCTAGACGGCTAGCTGGTTGCCTTTCCAAGGACGAAAAGGGGGATGACCCTGTCCGGGGCCCATCGACCTGATCAGGTTAGGGTATCTTCCATGGGTCAGATCGCCATTCCAAAGCTGGTCCGGGACCGGCTCAACCTCTCCGAGGGCAAGAAACTCACTCTCCGAGTGCGCGGGCACAATATGGACGTGTCGAAGGAGCCGGCCTGGAGAAAACTCGAGAAGCCGGGGCCGGCTGCGACTTGATGGAAGCCTTCTGGACCTTCAAGAGGCAGGAGCGCTAGGGTGAAAACAAGAGGCAGGAGCGCTAGGGTGAAAACCCGCGTCCGTGATTCATGGGCGATTCTGGAATGGACCAGCGGCCGGCAACCCGGCACCGAATCGTTCGGAAACTGTTCTCCGAGGCGGAAGAAGGCGAAGCCGGTGTTGCTCAAAGCCATGAATGCCGGGGAGGTTTACGCCTTTCTCCGAAAGCAGCACCGCGAGACGCTCGGTCTGGCCTGGCCCTAGTCTTCCGGGACTCTTCCGGTTACCGTGACGGTGGCCCCTGCCGAAGACATCTGGAATGCCGCTGAGCTGAAAGGGCGGTTTCCAATTGGGTTTGCCGGCGCCTTCGCTGCCGCCTAAGCCGAGCGGTATCACTGCCCGCTCGTGACCGGAGACCCCCAATTCACTTCGGTGAAATCATTGGAACTGGATTGGATCGGTCGGGGCGGCTGATAGAATAGATCCTAGTGAGCGACGTAGAACAATCGGACGCGAAGCCAGAGGACCTCCACATCCCGCTGCCGCCGGCGTCGTTCAGCTTTCTGGTGCTGTCGCTGCGCGCGCAGGCGGAGATGCAGCTGGGGTTGATGCAGTTCGGCGAAGACGACAAGGACAAGGTCGAGCCAGACCTGCCGTTAGCCCGCCACACCATCGACCTGATGGGCGTGCTGCTCGAAAAAACCAAAGGGAACCTCACTCTCGAAGAAAATCGGATGCTCGAGAACTCGCTGACCGAGCTGCGATTCCGGTACGTCCAGGCTTCCGAGAAGGCCGGTAAGGCGGCAGGCCCGAACTCCTGAATGGCAGTGGATTCTCTGAAAATCACCGTGCTGGGCTCCGGCACCAGCGTGGGCGTGCCGACAGTGGGCTGCCATTGCGCCGTCTGCACCTCTAACGACCCGCGAGACAACCGGCTGCGTCCTTCCATCCTGATCAACTACGACGGGCGTAACGTGCTGGTGGATACGACGCCAGATTTCCGCGCTCAGGCCTTACGTGCACGCATCGACCACCTGGACGCGGTCCTGTTCACGCACTCCCACGCGGACCACATTCTCGGTTTGGATGATGTGCGGCCCTACAACTTCCGCCAAAAGGGCGAGATCCCCATCTACGCCGCGCCGGACACCATGGACGTTATCCGGCGTGTGTATCAGTACATTTTCGATGGGTCCAAAAGAGAGTCGAACGTTCCACAGCTCGCTATTCACCTGCTCGACGGAGGCACCTTCGACCTGTTCGGGCTGGAGTTCCGGCCCGTCCCGGTGCTGCACGGGAGCGCCACTATCTATGGCTTCCGTTTCGGAATGGCAGCCTACTTGACTGATCATAGCGACATCCCTGAATCCTCGATGGAGCAGTTGTGTGGACTCGATGTGCTCTTCCTGGACGCCTTGCGTTATAAGCCGCACCCGACGCATTCGACTGTGGAGCGTTCCGTCCGAACGGTGGAGAAATTGGCGCCGCGACGAGCCTTTTTCACTCACATCAGCCACGACCTGGGGCACGAGCGCGCCGAAAGCCTCCTGCCGCCCCATGTGCGATTGGCTTATGACGGGCTGGAAATCGTGGTGGGAGAGAGGCAGGAGTCATGAAAATCTACCGCAGCCTCGCTGAGGTGCCGTCCGATTTTGGGCCGAGCGCGCTCACGATCGGCAACTTCGACGGTGTGCATTACGGCCACCGCAAGATTCTAAGACGGCTGGTGGCGTTAGCCGAGGAACACGGCTGGAAGCCATCGGTTCTCACGTTTGACCCGCATCCGACCTGCGTGGTTCGCCCCGATCGCGCGCCGCGCTTGCTGACCACACCCGAGCGCCGCGCGGAGCTGATGCGCGAGGAAGCGATCGAGCAGGTCCTGATTCTCCCATTCACGCGCGAAGTAGCCGCTCTGACCCCGCAAGAGTTTGTCGATCAAATTCTCGTCGCTCGATTGGCCGTGCGAGCTGTGTTAGTTGGTGAAAATTTCCGGTTTGGAAACCGGCAGACCGGCAATGTCGTGCAGCTGGCGGATTTCGGCCGCCGCTTGGGCTTCGAAACCGAAACCATTCCCACCGTGATCTGCCGCGGACGTGTGGTCAGCAGCAGCGGAATCCGTGAGGCGATCCTGGCGGGCCGAGTGGCTTTGGCGGGGCGGCTGCTCCAACACCCCTACGGGTTGGACGGAGACGTGGTCAAGGGGCACGGAGTGGGCGCGCGCCAGACCGTGCCCACCTTGAATCTGGCCACGCGGGCCGAGGTTGTCCCGGCGCGGGGCGTTTATCTCACCCGGACCGCTGACTTGGATTCGTCGCGCGCGTGGAATTCCATCAGCAATGTCGGCTACCGGCCCACTTTCGGCGCTAGTGACGTTCTCTCGATTGAGACGTTTCTGCTGGATCCCTTCGATGACCCGACTCCTCGCCGAATCCGGGTGGATTTCTTGTGCCGCGTACGGGACGAGCGCCAGTTTGAGAGTCCCGAGGCGCTCAAGGCGCAAATTCTGCGCGACGTTCGTTGCGCGCACAGTTATTTTCGCCGGGTCAAGGCCTGGCTGAGCCGCCCTTTAACGAGGGCCTAGCGCGCGTATGCCCGTCAGCCATTTCCTGTTGAGCGGCCTGTCCATTATCTTGATTGACCTGCTGCTGGCCGGGGATAACGCCTTGGTCATCGCCATGGCGGTCCGGTCGCTGCCCGGTCGCGAACGGCGTCTGGCCATTGGCGGTGGAGCCGCGGGCGCCGTGGTCTTGCGCGTCGTGCTAACCGCGTTTGCCTCCGATCTGCTCAGTTACGCTTATGTCGAGTTTGCCGGGGGCCTGCTGGTCCTGTGGGTAGCCTTGAAAGTGCTGGTCGACGCGAGCGATCCACCCGACGCGGCACCGGCGCCTCCCCACCTTCTCAAAGCCATTGGGGTCATCGTGTTTGCCGACTTGACCATGTCCACGGACAACATTGTCGCCATCGCGGGCGCCGCGCACGGCCACATCGGCCTGATCGTTTTTGGTCTCGGCCTCAGCATTCCGTTCGTGGTCTTCTCGAGTAACCTGCTGTCGGACTGGATGGACCGCTTTCCTCTGCTGATTTACCTGGGTGTCGCGGTCCTCGGCAAAGTCGGCGGCGACATGGTATTCGAAGACCGCTTTGTGGTGCGGGCTCTTCACCCGACCGAAGCGATGCGTTACCTTCTCGATGCCGTGCTGATCGCGGCCTTGCTACTCGCTGGCCGACGCCTCGGCGCAGCGCGCCGTGGGCAGGCGGCCGAAGCAGCAGAGGGCTGATTGCGTGGTACGTCAACGTCCTGCGTAGCTCGGAAGAGTCAGGGTGCCGGGCCCGAGCGGCGGTATATCATGAAAAAGACCTGCTCTTGGCAAGACAGGGGACGCCGCGGGCATGAGCATTACCGACATCTTTATTCGCCGCCCCGTCATGACCACGCTAGTCATGTTGGGCATTGTGCTGTTCGGGGTGATGGGGTACCGCAGCCTGCCGGTCAGCGATTTGCCGAACGTCGATTTTCCGACGATTCAGGTCCAGGCAGCTCTTCCGGGCGCCAGCCCGGAGACGATGGCCTCTTCGGTCGCCGCGCCACTGGAACGGCAGTTCACCACCATTGCTGGCGTCGATTCGATGTCCTCTACGAGTTATCTGGGCAACTCCAACATCACCATTCAGTTCACACTCGATCGCTCGATCGACGGCGCCGCCCAGGATGTGCAGACTGCGATTGCGTCGGTGTTGCGAAAGCTGCCGCCCAATATGCCCACTCCGCCCACGCTTCGTAAGGTGAACCCGGCGGACCAGCCGATCCTGGCGATGGCGATCTACTCGGAAACGCTTCCGCTGTCGACCATGGATGCGTTTGGCGAGGAGGTGTTGGCCCAGCGTATCTCGCAAATTAACGGCGTGGCTCAGGTCAACGTTTTCGGCCAGGCGAAATATGCCGTGCGCGCGCAACTGGACCCGAATCTGCTGGCGTCCCGCAACATCAGCATCGACGACGTCGCCGACGCCTTGGGCAAACATAATGTGAATCTGCCCACCGGGATTCTCTGGGGTCAGCATTGGGCCTACACCGTGGAGGCCAACGGGCAGTTGAATACCGCTGACCAGTACCGGCCGCTCATCGTCGCCTACCGCAACGGCTCTCCGGTCCGTCTGGGAGAATTGGGCCGAGTCATCGACAGCATCCAAAATGACAAGAACGGGAGCTGGTACGGCTCCATACCCTCCATCCAGTTTTCGATCCAACGCCAGCCCGGCGCAAACACCGTGGAAGTCGTCGACAACATCAAAGCGGCGCTACCGGCACTTCGGGAACAGATGCCTCCCGCCATGAAGCTCGACATCTTCTATGACCGGTCGACCTCGGTTCGCGAATCGGTCAACGACGTGAAGCTAACCCTGGTGCTGACCGTGGTGTTGGTGGTGGGGGTGATTTTCGTGTTCCTCGGCAACGCTTCAGCCACGTTGATTCCCAGCATGGCGCTACCCATGTCGATCATCGGTACCTTCGCCGCCATGTACCTGCTCGGGTACACGCTGGACAATCTCTCGCTGATGGCGCTAACCCTATCGGTTGGATTCGTGGTCGATGATGCCATCGTGATGCTCGAGAACATCGTCCGGCACATGGAGATGGGAAAAGCCAGGCTTGTTGCGGCGCTCGAAGGCTCGCGGGAAATTGGTTTCACCATCCTCTCGATGACCCTCTCGCTCGCCGCCGTTTTCATCCCCGTGCTGTTCATGAGCGGAATCATGGGCCGGTTGTTCCACGAGTTTGCGGTCACCATCATGGTGGCGATTGCCATTTCAGGGTTCGTTTCGCTCAGCCTCACGCCGATGCTGAGCAGCCGCTTTTTGAAGCCGCCTTCGGAACACCGGAATGCGTTTCAGAGGGTGTCGGACCGGGTCTTTGACGCGATTCGCTCGCTCTACGCCTGGACGCTGCGGGGCGTACTCCGGCACCGCTTCTTGACCGTGCTGAGCGCCGCGGCAACACTCGTAGCGAGCGTCTATCTGTTCGGGCTGGTGCCGAAAGGTTTCATTCCTCCGCAAGATGTCGGCCAGATCAACGGTTCGCTCGAGGCCCGTCAGGGTATCTCCTATGACGACATGGTGAAGGCAACTCGCGAGGCGCAACGCATTGCGGAGACGGATCCGGCAGTCGAAGGAGTGAGAAGCCAGGTCGCCGGCGGCAATAACAATCCGTCCGTCAACAACGGCCAGTTGAACCTGCTCCTGAAGCCCCGCTCGGCGCGGACCGAAACGCCCGAGCAGATCATCGCGCGTCTTCGTCCGAAGATGGAGCAGATTCCAGGCGTGCGGACCTATCTGACCAACCGTCCCCTCATCACCATCGGCGGCATCTACACCCGCAGCAATTACCAGTACACCCTGCAGGCCCCCGACATTGCCTTGCTGTACCGGGTCGCGCCCGACTTTGAACGCAAGGTGCGCGCTCTCGCTGATCTGACCGACGTCAACAGCGATCTTCAAAACGATAACCCGACGATCGCCCTCGATATTGACCGCGACAAGGCTTCGGCGCTCGGCGTCACCGCCGACCAGGTGGAAAGCGCGCTGTATAGCGCCTATGGCACGCGACAGGCTTCGACCATTTTCACGCCCCTCGACGATTTCGCAGTCATCCTGGAAGTTGAGCCGAAGTATCAGATGGACCCGGCTGCGCTGGGCTCCTTATACATTCGCTCCGGGACGGGGAAGATGGTGCCGCTCAATGCCGTCGCTAGTCTGCGGTTGGGCGTCGGCCCGCTCTCGGTTTCGCACCTGGGACAGTCACCGGCGGTCACGATTTCGTTCAACACCAAGCCGGGTGTTGCGTTGGGTGACGCGGTGGATCAAATCGCGCAAGTCGCTCGTGAAACGCTGCCTGACAATGTGACCACCAGCTTCCAGGGGACAGCGGCGGCTTTCCAGGAGTCCCTAAAAGGCATGGGTGTGCTGCTGCTGATGGCGGTCCTGGTGATCTATCTGGTCCTGGGGATCCTTTACGAAAGCTTCATCCATCCGGTCACGATTCTCTCGGGACTGCCATCGGCCGGCCTGGGCGCTCTTGCGACTCTGCTCGTTTTTCATGACGAGCTGAACCTTTATTCGTTTGTCGGCATCATCATGCTGATCGGCATCGTGAAGAAGAACGCCATCATGATGATCGATTTCGCTCTGGAGGCTCAGCGCGAGCACGGAACCAGCCCGGCTGAAGCGATTCACGAAGCCTGCCTGGTGCGGTTCCGTCCCATCATGATGACTACCATGTCCGCGCTCATGGGCACGCTGCCGATTGCTCTCGGCCTCGGCGCGGGCGGCGAAGCGCGGCGGCCGCTCGGTCTCGCGGTGGTTGGCGGCCTGGTGGTTTCGCAACTGTTAACGCTTTATATCACGCCCGTCTTCTACATCTATATGGAGCGCTTCCAACGCGCCACCGTGAAGCTTCGCCGCAACAAGACGCTTGCCGCCATCGAACCGGAGATTGTGTTCAAACACGGCGACTAAGAACAGAAAAAATCGAAGAGTCAAAGGTCAAAATTACAAAGTCAAGATTGATAGGGTGGCGCTATTGCTAGTCTAGATGCGCCTTTGCGGGATCCCGAGCCGAAGAAATTCCCGGCCCCCCGGCTTGGCGAACTCCTCCGGCGTCGACTTCGCCACCAGCCACACCTCCGCCGGCTCCAATCCTATGGCCGCATATCTTTGATACAAGGTCGTGACCTCGCTCGACCCCCTCTGTGATGTGGGAAGTGATCGGCAGTGGCGGCGAACCCGTTCATGCTCCCGAAGGACACCTAAACAGCCGGCAACCGCCTCGGTCCACAACCAGAGTTCCTCGGCGCCCGAGGAGCGCAACGCCCTCCGCTGCGGCGTCTACCTCGACAATCCCATCGAAAAGAGTATCGCCGAGGACGAACTGCGCGGTGGGGACGAGTCCGTCATGCCCAACCCGGCAAAATTCGACCTCACCGAGGCGCCCGGTCCGGATTGTTTCTCGGGCCTGCTCGAGAATCCCTTGCGGCAGTCGCACGAGGTACGCTCGCACCGGCAGTGCGAACAAGAGCATGTTGCCCAGTGTTTTCAGAAACTGCCTGCGGCGAGTCATCGTCTTCTGTTTTATCAATTTTGCCGCTGAGACGAGAGGACGACTCGACTGTACGAAGCCCGGCCTAGGCGTTATCCACACCTTAGGGTGTGAAAATGTGAGGAAAGTCACGCGTCACGGGAATCCTAGTACGAATCGCGGTTGACGGATAACGCATCTACATTCTATCCGTTAAGAAAGAGGAGGGCCCCGGTGCAACACACTTACAACGAAACTGCTCCTGCGAACCCGCGCTTCCGGGTCGATGTCCAGCTTCATGACTTGCTAGTCAAAACCCATCCCAAGAACCTGCTCCCGAAACCGGAGCGGCCGCTGACTCTGCCTGATCCGGTATACCCGCAGCATCCCCAATTACAGGCCATCCCTGATCCGGATACGTTTCCGGACAAGCGGAAGTGGACGGCACCCCTGGTCTATCGGGCGATGCGCGGCTGGCTGTTTCCCTATATTCGCTCTCGAACTTTGCCAGGCGACTTTCATCCCCTCATCGCGTACTTATTCACCGAGTGGAAATGCAATTTGGACTGTTGGTATTGCTGGGCCTTCGACAACAAGGTCAAGGGGATGACCGAGGATATCGCGCGCCGCTCCATCGACTGGCTGCATGATCACGGCTGCCGGGTGCTGGCGCTCATGGGCGGCGAGCCGCTGTTGCGCCCGCAGTTTGTCCACAAGGTGGTCTATTACGCAGCCAAAAAAGGGTTTTGGATCTACGTGCCTACCAATGGCAGGCTGCTCCGTCCGGATGTGATCGACCGTCTGGGCGACGCCGGCGTCGCCACGTTCAACCTCGCCCTCGATGCCGTTGACGAAAAGCCGGGCCTGCCCAAGGCGCTCAATCCCATCCGCAGCCATTTCGATCACCTGGTGCGGCGGCAGTACCGCTACGGCTATACGATGTTTTTCAACATCAACATCTGCCGCAACAATCTGGACGACGTCCGCGAATTGACCGAGATCGCGCGCGCTCATCGTGTCGCCACTGATTACCACATCAACGAAACACCGATGCTCGAGCCAGAGCACTTCGAGCACTTCGAAAATAATCCGACCTTCATCCGCGACGAGGATTGGCCGCAGGTAGGCGAGCTTGTGGATTGGCTGATCGAGAAGAACCGGTCGGGCTACAAGATGGTGAACTCGGTGCAGCGGCTAAACGAAATGCGCGAGTTTATGCAAGGCAAGCTGCAGGAATGGAACTGCCGTGCGGGACACAATAATGTGATCGTCCGAGTGGACGGCACACTGGCCCCCTGCTTCCCGATGTATTCAGCGACTTATGATTGGGGCGTCGTCGGCGATCACAAGTTCGAAACCAAGCAGCTCCAGCAGATGAAAGTAGGCTGCCAGCCGCACTGCTTCTCGACCTTGAACCATAACCTGGCGTACTGCTATGACACCGCGCGCGTGATCAGGTGGGTCGGCAAGCAGGCGATGCGGGGTTTCCAGGGCGTCAGCGGCAGTTTCTCCTAGCTCGACGAAGGGTCCTCGGCCGGCTCTGGTCCGCCAGCACGCCGCTTCGCTATCGATCGCTAGCCGCCGTAGGGGAGCGCGTTAGCGGGTCCCCTCACTCCACAGAAGTGCCGAGACTCGAAGGCGGACTCCCGAACGGGATCACGTAGCTAGACGGAGGCGCACATCACCGCTCCCGGGGCTCTAACGTGAAGAGAGTTTTCGCGGAGCGAACACTCCACCTCGCGAAATGCTGAGTTGTCCCACCTCGACCTCGCCTGGCCCAAAAGAGCTACGTTCGCGTGCTCCTCGGGCGTCAGGTAGTTTCCGGGACCGTCCGCTATCATTGAGGTCTTCCAGGCACTGACTCATGTGGATCGTCCAGTTAGGCCTACGGTGCCCCCACACCTTTGGTGCGGCCAAGGTCGATCTGGCGGTGACGCAGATGACCGCGCAGGCGCAGTCCAACATCGGCGCCTTCCCGACAGACACGCTGCCACCGAGCATTACAGAGTACGACTCGGCTCGCGTGTCGATTCTCGAGTCGGGTCTGGAGAGCAAAGTACCAGCCCAAAAGGAACTCTTCGCTATCGATCTCCGTGCTGCCGGTGCCGGTCCTGTTGCTGACGGGCGCTGCGAAATACCGGTTCGCGCCAGGCGGACGGTGGCGTTGGCGATGCTCGCCTCCTACTGCCTCTCGCCCACACTGATTCCTACCTTGGTCGATCGTCTCGTGGAGCCGGAGGTGAAATTGAACACACAAGGGGCACATGGCTGGAGTGCGGACGGGCGCAGCTTCGTCCGCAGGGTTCACTATTGGTTCAATCGTTCTTTGGCATTGATAAGGTCCTCATATGTTGTGTGGTGCGACGGCGCGGTCAACCGCCAGGCGCCGATTTTGACCGGTTCTGCAGTTTTCAAGAAGCGGCTTGCTGCTACGCGCAGCGAGCGTCGACCTGGATTTCTCCCTTCCGTCAATCCCGGCCCGATGGGGCTTCGATGCCAGGGCCGCGCCCGGACCCGGATCGAGCGCGCCGAAGGCACCTGTGGCGAGCGCCAACCGTATCTTGTATTATGTTTGCCAATAAAGACCGAGCGGGCTGAAGGGCTGGTTGCGCGCTGGTCTGCGCTGGCCGCCGGGATGGCTCGCCGCGCGGTGATCGGAGGTCGGGCGCTCGGGATGCTAACGACGCTCGTCATCGCGGGTTGTGTGCAGCCTCGAGCGCTGTCAGCCGCCGGCTGATTTCGCGCAGAGTGGGGAGGGCGGACGAGGAAGAGTCCCGCCGGGAGTAGAAGGCGTTTCGTGAGGACCTGGGATGAACGAGACTCGGCCAACTGAACAGGATTTGCGGGCGGAAGTCGAAGAGCTGAGGCGCCAGTTGGCGGAGCAACGCAAACTCCACCAGCCGGGAATTGCGCCGGCCAACTCCAGCCCGACGCCGGCGAAGTTGGTCGCGCTCGGTGTTCTGACGATAGTCTTAATCGTCGCTGGCTTCCTGGCGGGGTATCTGCCGCGGCAGCGCCGGGAGCAGGTGTTGGCGGCGGAAGTGAAAGCCGACGCCGAAAGTCTCCCGGTAGTCACGGTGGCCCGGGTCACGCGGAGCGCGACGCGGTCCGAGCTGGTGCTGCCGGGCAGCATTCAACCCCTCACCGAAGCGCCGGTCCTCGCGCGCGCGAGCGGCTACGTTCGCAAACGGTATGCCGACATCGGCGACCGCGTCAAGGACGGCCAGTTGCTGGCCGAGATCGAGGCCCCGGAGCTGGATCAGCAGATCCGGCAGGCCGAAGCCACGCTGCAACAAGCCGAAAGCTCCGTTCAACAAGCTGAGGCGGCCCTCGAGCAGGGGCGGAGCAACGAAGATTTGGCTCGGATCACCGCCGGGCGTTGGTCGAACCTAGTGAAGCGTGGCGCCGTCTCCAAGCAGGAAAATGATGTCTACCAGGCACAGTACGCCGCCCAGCGAGCCAGTGTCCAGGCCTTGGAGAAGGCGGTTGCGGCGGCACGCAGCAACGTCGGGGCCGTCGAGGCAAACGTCGCCCGATTGAACGACCTAAAGGGCTACCAGGCGGTCCGGGCTCCGTTCGCCGGTGTGATTACAGTGCGAAATGTGGACGTGGGCGCCCTGATCAATGAGGGCAGCACGTTGTTGTTCCGCATCGCCCAGACCGGCCAGATGCGAACGTTCATTAATGTGCCGCAGGCGGATGCGGGCGCGGTTCGAGTGGGCCAGCCGGCGAGTCTCGAAATCGCCGAGTTGAGTGGGCGGAAGTTTAACGGGCGAGTGGCACGCACCTCGAACGCATTCGATCCCGCGAGCCGGACGCTGTTAACCGAGGTGGAGGTGCCGAACCCGGATGGCACGCTGCTGCCGGGCATGTACACGCAGGTGGATTTGCAGGTTCCGCGCAAGAATCCTCCGCTGTTGATTCCCGGCGATACGTTGATGGTGCGCGCCGATGGACCGCAAGTGGCCGTGCTTGATTCCAGCGGGCGCGTGCATTTTAATCACATCCAGCTAGGCCGCGATTACGGCAACCACTTGGAAGTGCTCTCGGGACTCGAGGATGGACAGCAACTGGTGGTCAACCCGAGCGACGTCGTGCAGGAGGGCATCCGGGTGAAGGCCGTCCAGTCGGAGGGCTCGGCGCGCAACCACACCTAAACCGATCATCACCATGTTAAAACCAGGCATCAGTCTTTACCTTGCGGCGGTTCTGTGCCCGTCTCCGGGCTTGGCCCAGCCGCGTGCATCCGAAGGCGGTGTTTCCCGCACGGGGCCTCCGCTGAACTTTCGGAACTCACCGCGTGTGCACGAATTGATCCGCGCGGGGGGTCTGTACCTCTCTCTCGCCGACGCGCTTGAGCTGACGATCGAGAACAACCTTGATATCGAGCTCGAACGATATACCCTGCTCGTGGCTGACACCGACTTGCTCCGCGCCCGCGGCGGCGGAACCGTGCGCGGCATGAATTTTACGTTGGCGGAGGCGCCTACCGGGGTAGGCGGCCCGCTTAGCCCGGTGCTCACCAATCCGGCGGCGACCGGCAGCGCGACCGCTGGCTCGTCGGTCACCACCAACGCCCTGGAGCTCGGAGTGCTGGGCAGCCCGCAAACCAATCTCTCCATGCAGGGCACCATTGCTCAGTCGAACGGGACATCGGTGCCGGTTTTTGACCCGGCGATCGTCGGCCAGTTGAACTGGACTCATCAAACTACGCCGCAAAGCAACAGCGTCACCACCGGCACCCCTTCGCTCATTTCGGAGACCACGCTCGCGAATGCGGGCATCCAGCGGGGCTTCTCGACCGGCGCTGTGGCTGGCCTGATGTTCAACAACAGCCACCAGGCGCTCAATTCCTTGCGCACCGCATACAACCCGTACACGGGATCGAACCTCGGCTTGAACGTAAGCCAGCCCTTGCTGCGCGGTTTCGGGTTGGGCTTGAACCGGCGCTTCATCCGGATTGCCGGCGATGAGCAGAAAATCGGCGGCCTGTTGTTCCAGCAGCAACTCATTGCGAGTGTGTACGGTGTGATCCGCCTCTATACCGACTTTGTGGCTCTCTACCAAGACGTCAAGGTGAAGCAGGAGTCGGTGACGACGGCCGAAAGGCTGCTCTCCGATGTCAGCGCCCAGGTGGAGGAGGGAACGCTGGCGCCGGTCGAACAGACACGGGCCAACGCGCAGGTCTTCTCCACACGCCAGGATCTGGCGAACTCGCAGGGTCTGCTGGAGGAGCAGGAGGCGATTCTGAAGAACGTTCTGACGCGGCAGGGAAACGAGGACCTGGAAGTGCGCTCGGCCCATATCATTCCGACCGACGCACTGGAAATCCCCGCTCAGGACAACATCCAGCCGATTCAGGACCTGGTCGCCGAGGCTTTGGCGAATCGTCCAGACCTGCGGCAGGCGCGCCTGCAGATCGATATTTCCAGAATCGGCTTGCAGGGCTCGAAGAACGCCACCTTGCCGGAGGTCGACCTGCTGGGAGTGGTCGCGAACAGCGGGCTGGCCGGGGCCCTCAACCCGCTCGAGCCCTCGGCGGATCCAGCATTGATCGGCGGGTTCGGCGGCGTCCTGGATCAGATTTTGTCCCGCCGATACCCGACCTATGGGATCGGGCTCCAGCTGAATTTGCCGCTGCGCAACCGGATCGCTGAAGCCGACTTCGCTCGCGATCAGATTCAGGTCAAGCAGTCGGAGGTTCGCCTGCGGCAATTGGAGAACCAAGCGCGGCTCGAAGTTGAAGATGCGATCATCGCCCTGCGTCGTGCCCGGGCGTCCGCCGATGCGGCCGCCCAAGCTCGCCAGTTCCAGCAGGAGTCGCTTGCCGCCGAACAGGCGAAATTCGATGTGGGGGCCTCCACCAGCTTCTTCGTGATCCAGTACCAGAGCCTCCTGGCGCAAGCCCAATCCACCGAGGTGGCCGCGAAAAGCGCTTATGTCAAGGCCCGCGCTGCACTCGAGCGCGCCATCGGCAGCATTCTCACCGAGAATGGCATCTCGGTCGAAGCCGCCCTTAAGGGCACGATGCGGTGATCGCAGTCGCCTGGTTGCCGCAACGAACCGAAGAGTTCTCCCCAGACGGGCCTATCCGGCCAACCGTGGGCGCCCAACGCGTCATTTCCGTTGATCACGCGCATGACGTGCAATTCCGGAACCAGTCTCCTCGCTGCGCGATCTGGTCGCGGCGGGTCCTGGGAAATCGTTGCGGAAATCCCCGGGAAAAACGCCGCCGCCGGTCCTGATCCAGCTCAGGCGGAAATGGTAGCGGCCTTCGCCGCCCGCGCAGCCCCGAATGTATACCACCCTTGATAGCCGCTACGGCGTGAAGGCGGCGAAAGCAAACGAATCGCACCGCGGCCGTCGGCCACCTCAAAGCGGAATCCCTCGAGGTCGCGCTCCGGCACGGGCGCGTTCGATTCTGAGCCGTCGTCGCGGCCATCGCGGCCTGAGATCGTCCGAATGTGTACCGGATCACCCCGCACGTAAACTTCGGCTTCCGCATCAATCTGCAGCCGAATGTCGCATTGCCCTTTGTCCGCCGGCACGTCCATGCGCGTCATGATGGCGAGCGCGAAATTGAGTATCCGCCCCAGCGGGTGGAGGCGCTGAGAAGGCCCACAACGCGATCGGTGTACAAAACAGAACTCTCGATTTCATCGCCCTCAGCATAACGCCGACAGGTTTCGTTCTGTGAAGACCAAGACCCCAGGCCGCTCCGTCGGGCGGGTGTTGTCGTAACCCCACCTGTTAGACTAAGAAAAAAGGGCCCTTATGAGCGCACTCCGGCAGCCCGAGCGAGAGCTCGACGAGATCCTGGACGAGCGGGTTCTGGTGCTCGATGGAGCCATGGGAACCATGCTGCAACAAAGAGGGCTCACGGCCGCGGACTTCGGCGAGGCGGCTCTAGAAGGCTGCAATGAGAATCTGGTCCGCACCCGGCCCGACGTGGTTGTGGGCATTCACCGGGCCTACTTGGAAGCCGGCGCCGATGTCATCGAGACCAATTCGTTCGGTGGCACGCGACTGGTGCTGCGCGAATATGGTCTCGACAACGATGCGTACGACCTAAACCGTGGGGCCGCACGGCTCGCGCGGCAGGCCGCGGATGAATTCTCGACCACCCGGAAGCCACGGTTTGTGGCCGGATGTATGGGGCCGACCACTAAGGCGATCACCGTAACCGGCGGAGTGACGGTTCCGGATCTGACTCGCGATTACTACGATCAGGCCAAGGCGCTGATGGAGGGCGGTGTCGATCTGCTGCTGGTGGAAACCTGCCAGGACACGCGCAACGTGAAGGCGGCGTTATTGGGTATCGAACGTCTTGGTCGGGAAAGCGGGCGGAAGATTCCGGTCATGGTCTCGGGGACTATCGAGCCGACCGGCACCATGCTGGCCGGCCAGACCGCCGACGCGTTTTGTGTCTCGATTGCGCACGCACCGCTGCTGTCGATCGGGCTCAACTGCGCCACCGGCCCGGAGTTCATGACCGACCACCTCCGCACCATCAGCGAAATGGTTCCGGTGAGGGTTTCCTGCCATCCCAACGCCGGGCTGCCCAACGAAGAAGGCAAGTACCTGGAGACGCCCGATTCGCTCGCGTCCCAGCTGGAACGGTTCTTGGACAACGGATGGTTAAACCTGGTGGGCGGGTGCTGCGGGACCACCGACGCGCACATTCGGGTGATCGCGCAGATGGCCGAGCGCAAGAAGCCACGGCCGCGCAAACAACGTTCGCGCCGGGCGTACTACTCGGGCATCGATCTGGTCGAGGCCGAGCCGAGTTCGGGAACCGTGATTGTGGGGGAGCGCACCAATGTGGTGGGATCGCGACTTTTCAAGAACCTGGTTGCGGAAGAGAAGTGGGATGAGGCCACCGAGATAGCGCGCTGGCAAGTCAAAAACGGGGCTCACATTGTCGACGTCTGCCTGCAAAGCACGGAACGCGACGAACTGGGCGACATCCCGCCGTTTTATGAGAGCCTGATCCATAAGATCAAGGCGCCGGTGATGATCGACACCACCGATCCGCGGGCTGTCGAGTTGGCACTGACGTATTGCCAGGGCAAGAGCATCATCAACTCCATCAACCTGGAGGATGGGGAGGAAAAATTTGAGCGGTTGTGTCCGGTAGCGCAGCGCTATGGTGCGGCCCTCGTGGTGGGCTGCATTGATGAGGACCCTCAACAGGCTCAGGCGTTCACGCGCGAGCGGAAGTTGGGGGTGGCGGAACGGTCCTACCGGCTGCTCACGGAAAAATACGGCATCGCCGCGGAGGACATCATCATCGATACGCTAACCTTCCCGTGCGCGACCGGAGACGCCGCCTACATCGGTGGCGCGGTCGAAACGATCGAAGCGATCCGGCTGGTCAAGGAAAAACTTCCCTACGTCAAAACGGTGCTAGGCATTTCCAACATCGCGTTTGGACTTCCTCCGGCAGCCCGCGAAGTGGTGAATTCCGTCTTCCTGTACTACACGACCAAAGCCGGGCTGGACCTGGCGATCGTCAATGCGGAGCGGCTGGTGCGCTTTGCTTCCATCTCGGAGCAAGAGCGGCGCCTGGCTGAAAACCTGTTGTTCAACCGCCCGGTGGTCGATTCCCAGGATCAGTCGCTGAGATCCGCGCCGGAGGACTGGCGTCTGCAGACGGCGTCGCAAAAGGTCGCGATCAACCAGTATCACATTGCAGCCATCACCGAGCATTTCCGCAAGGCGAAGTCTCAGGTGAACAAGCGGGTGGAGGACCTCCCGCTCGATCAAAGGCTGGCGCAGTACATCATCGAAGGCACGCGCGACGGTCTCGTTGCCGATCTGGACCGCAAACTGGCCCTTGGCGTGCCCGCGCTGGATATCATCAACGGTCCTTTAATGCAAGGCATGGCCGAGGTCGGGCGACTGTTCAACAACAACGAACTGATCGTGGCCGAGGTGCTGCAATCGGCCGAAGCCATGAAGGCCGCGGTCAGCCATCTCGAGCGGTTCATGGAGAAGGCCGAGGCGGCAACCCGCGGCAAGGTGATCCTGGCGACGGTGAAGGGGGATGTTCATGACATTGGCAAGAACCTGGTCGAGATTATCCTCTCCAATAATGGCTACCGCGTGATCAATCTCGGCATCAAGGTGCCGCCCGAGGCGCTCATCGCCGCCTGCCAGCAGTACAAGCCGGACGCCATCGGGTTGTCCGGGCTGCTGGTGAAGAGCACGCAACAGATGGTGACCACGGCGAGCGACTTTAAGGCCGCTGGAATTAGGGTTCCGCTGCTGGTAGGCGGAGCGGCCCTTTCGGAAAAGTTCGTCCGCACGCGGATTGCGCCGGCCTACTCGGAGGCGGTCTGTTATGCCAAGGATGCCATGGCCGGACTGAGGCTGCTCAACCACATCATGGATCCGGATGAACGGGCCGGGGTGCTCGAAGCCCACCGGGCTATCGAGGCCCCGATCCTGGCCGCACGCCCGGTCGAGGCCGTGACACCGCTTGCCACTAGCCGCAGCCCAAGGGTGCGGACAGACATTCCGATACCGGCAGCGCCCTATCTGCTCCGCAAAGTCCGCGATGTGCCCCAGTTGGCTGAAGTCTGGAGCTACATCAATCCCTACATGCTTTACGGACGCCACTTGGGATACAGGGGCAACTTCGAGAATAACTTGGCCGAGCACGAGCCGAAGGCGCTGGAGTTGTTTCATCAGGTAGAAGCGGTCGAGCAGGAAGCGACGCGATTCATGAAGGTGCGGGCCGTGTGGCAGTTCTTCGAAAGCGAACGCGAGGCCAACGCGATTCATCTGTTCGCGCCCGGCGCCCCATCGCCCCTCCACACCTTTCAGTTCGGACGCCAGCGGCGGGACAACGGGCTTTGCCTGAGCGATTACATCCTCGAAGCCGAGGAAGGACGGCGCGACCATCTGGCGTTATTCGTGGTCACGGCCGGGGCAGGAATTCGCGAAAAGTCGGAGGAGTGGAAGCAGGCCGGTGAATTCTTCAAGGCACACGCGATCCAAGCCCTGGCTGTGGAAACCGCCGAAGGATGCGCCGAGTGGCTGCACCGTCGCATCCGTGAAGACTGGGGTTTTCCCGATCCTCCCTCGCTGACCATGCGGGACCGGTTTAGCTCGCGCTACCGCGGCAAGCGGTACAGTTTTGGGTACCCCGCCTGTCCCAACCTCGACGACCAGCAGGGCATTTGGAGGCTCCTTGAGCCTGAACAGATCGGCGTACAGCTCACCGAAGGCATGATGATGGACCCGGAGGCGAGCGTGAGCGCGCTCGTGTTCCATCACCCCGACTGCGCGTACTTTACTGCTGACGAGGCCGAACCGGTTGCAGTCGGCTGAACGGAAGCCGCTGGGCGGGGCCTTTCCACCATTGCAGGTCAAGCGCGAGGGCTTTCCGCGCCAGCCAGTGGCGACCGGGCCGGTCACCTGGTGTGGGATCACACACCGTGCCTACAATGGCGTCGTTCAGAACGAACGTGCCCCTCGGGGGCGGTAAACGACCTGCGATGGCGGCTCACCGAAGCGGACCGGCACGGGATCATTGAGATTTTAAGGACTCGCCAGTGAATGGCGGACGCAAGGCCGATGGTCATTCGGAAGGACCTCACCGGCCCGAAGCTTAGGCGCAAAAAATCGTTCCAACAACCTTGGAAAGCCGGTCCGATGTGATACGATGCCGATTGGACCTCCCTCAGGGGTTGCGCAGTGCGGCTGTCCCATTGAAGTACGCACCCTGAAATGAATCTACGCTCACTGTTTAGCCTGTTCTCGTCAGACCTTGCCATTGACTTGGGGACTGCCAACACCCTGGTCTACGCCAAGGGGAAGGGCATTGTCGTAAACGAACCTTCCATCGTGGCCATCAACAAGAACACCGGCGAAGTGGAAGCGGTCGGTAAAGAAGCCAAAGAAATGTTGGGCCGCACCCCCGGAAACATCGTGGCGATTAAGCCGATGAAGGACGGGGTGATCGCCGATTTCAAAGTTACCGAGCGCATGCTGAACTACTTCATTCAGAAAGCGCACGGTCGCAAGATGCTGGTCCATCCGCGGATCGTCATCGGTGTCCCCAGCGAGATCACCCAGGTGGAAAAGCGAGCGGTGATGGACTCGGCCTATCGCGCCAAGGCGAGCGAGGTGCATCTGGTCGAGCAGGCCATGGTGGCGGCGATTGGCGCCGGGCTGCCGATCACCGAGCCTTCCGGCAACATGGTGGTCGATATCGGAGGCGGCACCACCGATGTGGCGGTGATTTCGCTTTCCGGCATCGTCTATTCGCGTTCGGTGCGGGTGGCCGGCAATGAAATGGACGACGCCGTCATGCAGTACCTCAAGCGCAAGTACAATCTGCTGATTGGTGAGCGTACTGCCGAGACCATCAAGATCGAAATCGGCTCCGCCTTTCCCCTCGATAAGCAGATGACCATGGAAATCAAAGGCCGGAACCTCATCGAGGGCGTGCCCCGCACCATCACCATCGACGACAGCGAAATCCGCGAGGCGCTGTCGGAATGTGTCGCCATGATCGTCAACGCCATTCGCGTGGCTTTGGAACGGACTCCACCCGAGTTGAGCGCCGACATTAGCGATCGAGGGATTGTGCTCACCGGGGGCGGCGCGCTGTTGAAGAATCTGGACAAGCGCATTCGCGAGGAGACGGGCCTGCCGGTCTCGATCGCAGATGATCCGCTGGCGTCGGTGGTCTTGGGGACGGGCCGCATGCTCAGTGACTTCCGGCTCTTGCGTAAGATTTCGATAGACTAGTGGGAGGCGTTCCCGCGGGATGGAATCGTTTCTCAATCGCTATCGCAATATCACGGTGCTGCTGCTGGTGATATTCGCCCAGCTCATTCTGCTCGCTGTACAAATCAGAAATGACCAGGACGTGCGGATGATCCGGGTTTGGACGGTCACGGCGGTAACCCCGGCGGCCCGCATCGCCGAGTGGATGCGCGGGGGGAGCATCGGCTTCTTGCACGATTATGTCCTGCTCCGTGATACCCACGACGAAAACCAGCGGTTGCGGGCGGACATCGCCCGGCTCAAGCTCGAAAACAACTTCCTCAAAAATGAGCTCAACACGGCCGAGCGCGGCCAGGCCTTGGCTGTGTTTCAAGGTCGGACACCCTCCAAAACTATGGCCGCCAACGTGATCGGGTCGGGCGCCGGCAGCAACTCCAAGGTTGTTTTCGTAGACCGGGGTTCGGTCGCCGGAGTACAGCGCGGCATGGCGGTGGTGACGCCGGATGGAATTATCGGCACCGTGATTGAGTCCTATCCCACGGCCTCGGAGGTCCTGCTGATCACCGACCCTGACTTCGGGGCCGGAGTAGTGTCGCAGAAAACCCAAGTGCGCGGCACGCTGAAGGGGCAGGGCACGCCTCTGTGCAAAGTCGACTACATTCCCTTCGAGGAGAAGGTGGAGGTCGGCGACTGGTTTTATAGCTCCGGTGACGACCGGATTTTCCCCCGCGGGTTTCCAGTCGGCCAGGTGAAGGCGGTGCGCAACACTCAGCCGTTTAAGGAGGTCCTGGTGGAGCCGAGCGGCCTGCATCGCGGCCTCGAGGATGTACTGATCCTGCTCGAGGGGGTGCACCAGAGCTTGCCCAATGAACAGGCCGCCAGCCAGCCCATCTACATTGCCCCGCCGCCTCCCGCACCCGGCCCGGCGGGGCCGGCGCCCGAGCACAGTTCCACGGGCACGGAGGCCGACCGGTTACGACAGCAGTACAAGGACATCGGGGACGCGCAGGGGCATCGGTTCGGAGAAGGTCTGCCGGGTTCCAAGCCCCCGGATTTCAATTTGAACCGGAAAACACCGGTCTCATCCAGCCCCGCGGCAAACCCCGCACCGGCGCGCGGGGCTCAGGGGTCAACCAGACCAGCGGGGGCCGGCATAACGCCACCGCAACCGGGACAACCGACAGCGAGTGGTCCCGCGGCACCAACTCCACCTCTTTCTCCAGCCCCGGGGCCACGCCCAGCGGGTAACCGAGCTCCCGGTTCCCGGAGCCAAGCCCCAGGCTCCCAGGCCCCAGCTCCGCGGCCCCCGGCGCGCGAATGAGCTATCGGGGCAGCGATCGCATCCTCCTTAGTGTCCGGAGCGAAGATCAGGCTTCGCGGTTTGGCACCTGGGTTCTGGTGGGCGTGCCCATGGCGGCCATTCTGTTTCAGGTTTACGTCCCGTTGTTTTTTCAGTTTCTCGGGTTCCTCGAAATACCGCTGCTGGTGGTGGTCTACTTTGCCTTTACGCGGCGCAGCCAGATCCGGGGGATGTTGATGGGCGCCATCGTCGGGCTGGCGCAGGATTCCCTTTCCAAGGCCCCGCTGGGCATGTTTGGTATTGTCAAGACCCTGGTGGGCTATTTTGCCGCCTCGGTCGGCGTCCGCCTGGACGTGGATAACGCCATACTGCGGTTCTTTCTGGCCTATTTTTTCTTTGTTTTCCACCAGTTTTTCTATTGGGTTGTGGCGCGGGCCCTGCTGGGGCAACAGGTTCCTTTTGAGGTACAACGGACATTTATTGTCGGGTCGCTCAACGCCATCGTAGGGATTGCATTATTTCATTTCTTGGATAAGCTGCGCGAGACTCCGTAAAACACGGTACAATACAAACAGGAAGTTTTTGCTGAGCTGCTGTGATTCTTCCTCCCGTTGAGCCGAGCCCGGAACTCAGAGTTTCCGAGTCGCCGCGTCTGCGCGATGATACTCGCTTCGCGGCCGCAAAAATCGCCATCTTTCAATACGTGGCCGTGGCGATTTTTCTGTTCCTAATCTCCGGCTTCTGGAAACTGGAAGTCAAGAACCCCCAGTTTTATGACGAACGGGCGCAGCAGAACAGCATCAAGTCGGTGCCGATTCTGGCGCCCCGCGGACGCATTCTGGACCGCGACGGTCGTGTGATTGTCGATAACCATTCGTCCTTTAGCCTGATGCTGGCGCGCGAAAGCGTCAAGGAAGAACATCTCAAGCCGATCGCCCAGGGGCTCGATCTCGACTACAACGACCTTCTGGCGCGGGTGCGCCGGTTCAAATCGCAACCCAAATATGTGCCGATCGTGATCAAAGAGGAGCTGACGCCCGCCGATTTGGCTTTCGTCGATTCGCACCGCGACTTCTTCCCCGAATTGGTGCTAATCCCCGCGCAGCGCCGCCTCTATCCGCAGAACGGCATGCTGGCCCACGTCATTGGCTACACCGGTGAAATCAGCGAAGAGGAGCTCGATTCACCTGAGTTCGCTAGATACAACCCCGGTGACGTGATCGGCAAATTCGGTATTGAGCGCCAGTACAATGCCACCCTGATGGGCGTCGACGGGCAGCGGCAGCAGGTGGTGGACAATCGCGGCAACGTCCGCCAGGTCATTGGCATCAAACCCGCCATCGCCGGCAAAGACATTCAGCTGAGCATCGATCTGGATCTGCAAGCTGTCGCGGAACTCGCAATGGACGGGCGCAACGGCGCGGTCGTGGCGCTCGATCCACGGACTGGCGACGTGCTCGCCATGGTCAGCCGCCCGACGTTTGACGCCAACAAATTTGCGGTAAGGATTAACGCTCAGGACTGGAAAGAAATCACCGACAATCCGGAGCATCCGTTGCTCAACCGAGCCATCCAGGCGCAGCAGGCGCCGGGTTCCACCTTCAAGCCGATCGTGGCTCTG
Source organism: Acidobacteriota bacterium (assembly GCA_028876805.1). Lineage (GTDB taxonomy): Bacteria > Acidobacteriota > Terriglobia > Bryobacterales > Bryobacteraceae > PSRJ01. The sequence goes on from JAGWQP010000301.1 coordinate 27,196, forward strand.
GCTGGCTTGGAGACTGGCTCGATTGATGACCAGTTCACGATTCGTTGTGGCGGGGGGGCATCGTTCTACGGCCGCTATTTCCGCTGCTGGGAAAAGAGGGGCCACGGGTCGATTAAGTTGCACAGTGGCATCGTGCACTCCTGCGATGTCTATTTCTACAACGTCGGCAACAGAACCGGCATTGACAACTTGGCTTTCTACGCTAATGTCGTGGGATTCGGCCGTGCGACCGGGATCGACCTGCCCCACGAGGCCGAGGGTGTGGTTCCCTCGACCAAATGGAAGCTGCGCAATTTCCGGCAAAAGTGGTATGCCGGCGAAACCATTTCGGTTTCGATTGGCCAGGGTGCCCTCACGGTGACACCGGTGCAGTTGGCCCGTGCCATGGGCGGGCTGGCGCTCGGCGGCGTGTGGCATCATCCTCATCTGTTGAAAGCACTCGACCAGGCCGAAACACCAGATCAGTGGAAGCTCAACCCGGGGAATGTGAAAGGGGTTGTGGACGGCATGTACGGGGTGGTCAACGAGGGCGGCACCGGCGTTCGGGCGAGGCTGCCCAACGTGGAAGTCGCTGGCAAGACGGGCACCGCGCAGCTCGCCTCCAACGACTATCTAAAGGGCACCTCTGCAGGACGGAAGTTGAAAGACAACGCGTGGTTCGTGGGCTTTGCGCCGCGCCACGCACCCGAGATCGTCGTGGTTGCGCTCTTTGAGCACGGCGAACATGGCCAGCTAGCTGCTCCTATCGTGCGCGACGTGATGAAGGCGTATTTTGACAAGAAAGCCCGGCTTTCGGCGGCGGCTGAGGAAGAGCAAGCTAAATCTCTCGCGAGATTGACGAGTGTCCGGAACCTGAACATTCCCGGCCTGGCTCCGGTGGCGGTCCCCGCTCCCCTCAAACCAACTCCTGGTGCTGGCGAGGGCGCGACCCTCCAGGCCGAAGTCCCTGAGGGCCGGCCGCGGGCCTCTGGCCTCGTGTCGCGGGAGTGATATGGCACGCTATCTCTCTCGCCGGGATATCGACTGGCCTTTGTTGCTGATCACGATGCTGGTCTGCGCCGTCGGCGTCTTGCAGATTTATAGCGCCACACGCGACACCAGCTGGCACGACGCGTGGTGGAAACAGGTCGTCTACGTTTTTGCCGGGCTCGTCTTAATGTGGATGATTATGGTGGTCGACTATCACGCCCTGCTGCGGAACGTTCCGATAATGTACATCCTGTCGGTGATGGCGCTCGCCGGAACATACATCATCGGCAAACAGGTGTTCGGGTCACGCCGCTGGATCCCGCTCGCCGGTGGGTTTCACCTGCAGGTTTCGGAGTTTGTGAAGTTGGTGATCATTTTGCTGGTGGCGCGCTATCTGACGGAGTTGAAGAAGGACGAGCTGGACTTAAAGGAGATGTTGAAGCTTTCGGGCCTGATCTTGGTCCCGGCTATGCTGGTGATGAAACAGCCGGACCTAGGGACCTCGTTGACGTACCTGGCTATCCTGATTGTCGGCGCGTTTCTCGGAGGATTGCGGTGGAAGTATATCGCCGCCATTGCAGTAGTGACCGTGCTGGTTCTTCCCGTGAGTTACAGTTTGTTGAAGCCGTATCAGAAGGCGCGGCTCGTGAGTTTCATGGATCCGGAGCGCGATCCGCAGGGAACCGGATACCAGCTGATCCAGTCTCAGATCGCCGTTGGGGCCGGAGGGATGTTCGGCAAAGGGCCGCTCAAGGGAACTCAGACGCAGTTGCGCTTCTTGCCGGTGCCGCACACGGACTTTATCTTTTCGGCCTTCGCCGAAGAGCACGGTTTCGTGGGCGTCATCATGGTGTTGTCGTTGTATTTCGTTATGATCATGCGCGTCGTTCAGAATGCGCAGACCGCGGCCGATCGCTCCGGGATGTATATCTGCATGGGAGTGGGCGCGTTGTTGCTGTTCCACATGCTGATCAACGTCGGAATGGTCGTGGGACGGATGCCAGTGACGGGGATTCCGCTTCCGTTTATGAGTGCTGGCGGTTCCAATCTCTGGTCGAATTTCTTGGCTTTGGGGCTGGTGAATAACGTCCGCCTCAGAAGGTTTGTCAATTAGCCAGCCCGTTGGCGGGCTGAGGAAATAGTTTCTTAGGGAGCCTGTAGAGACCCTCGGGACGGTGGCTTCGACCATACCCGGAGAGGAACGGTTCCCGGCCGGTTGGTGTCGAGTTGAGAAGATTCCACCTCTGGCCAGCGTGAGTTCGCGGCAATGTTGCTCGACTTCCCGGTCGCCGGGAGTCTCGAAACACGCAGGGACCCTACCTTTCTACCCGGTTTTTCTCTCCGCGCTCCCCTTGGGGAGGCAGTGGATGTCAAAGGAATTGGTGATCTCGGCGAATCGCCGGGAGACCCGTGTCGCGATCCTCGAAGATGATCAGGTCGTCGAGGTCTATCATCAACGGGAAAACGAATATTCGCTTGCGGGCAGTATTCATAAAGGGAAGGTCACGCGTGTGCTTCCGGGCATGCAGTCGGCGTTCGTCGATATCGGCCTGGACCGGGACGCGTTCCTGTACGTCTCGGACTTTTTCGAAGACAACGAAGAATACGACAAGATTGTCACCAGTGTGGAAGAAAAAGTTCTCAAGCTTGACCGCACGGCGGCACCGGCAACGGCGTCAGTGGAAGTCGAGACCGCGCCCGCTGCCGCCCCCGAGTCTTCCGCTGCCGTTGCCGCAACCGAATTCATGCCGGTAGCGGCCCAGGCCGTCGCTCCGGGAAGTGCCGCTCCTGCCGCAGAGCAGCGCTGGGAAGACCGGGAACGTCGCGGCCGCCGGGGTCGCCGGCGCCGCGGCCAGAAAGGCCGCGCGCTCGGCTTGCCGGACTCCAAGTTCTATTCCCCGAGCGCCGGGCGGACTGCACCCGAGACCGAGTCGGCTCTGAAGGTCGTTTCCGATGCGCCGCTTGTCCAGGCCGGAGGCACACCGGTGGCTGCTGCCACACCCGCCGCCGACCTCTTGATCCTGCCGGGAGAGAGCCTCGCGAAATACCGGCGCCCGCAAGAGGAAGAGGACGAGGATCCCGCTCCCGGGCCCGATGCCCGAGCGACGGATCAGCCCGCCGAGGGTTGGATCGAAGAATCGGCCCAACTCCCGACCGCCGAGGCCGAGCGTGAACCCCGTTCGGTCCGCATTGAGGACCTCGGAGCAGCTTCTCCGGAGGCCGCGCCGCAGTCAGAATTAGGGGCTGCGGAATTGCTAGAGCCCCTCGATTCCGCCGCACCGGCCGAAGCCGGACCGGAAGGGTTAATCGAGCGCGGGACCGGCATCGAGGTGCCTACCGAGGCTGGCGTGGTGCAGACTGAGGCTGGCGCGCCCCCGATCGCCGTCACGCAGCGTGAGCACGGCGCGCATTATCCGCATCGTTTGTCCCGGCGCATGCGCCGCAAAGCGCGTGCCGGCATGGCAGAGCCGGCTCGGCCGGGACATCATGAGGCTCGACTGCCCGACACCACGACGCGCGTTACCGCCGAAGTGCGTACCGCGCCAAACGCGGCTGCGAAGCCGGAACGCGCCACTGCCTCCATCAGCGACCTGCTGAAAGAAGGCCAGGAAATTATCGTCCAGATCGCCAAGGAGCCACTTGGCCAGAAAGGTGCGCGCATCACCTCTCACATCGCGCTGCCCGGCCGGTTTCTGGTCTACATGCCCACCGTCGACCACATCGGTGTTTCCCGCAAGATCCCGAGCGACGATGAAAGGAGCCGCCTGAAACGCATTCTGCAAACTCATCGCACGGGTATCCCCGGCGGCTTCATCGTGCGCACCGCGGGCGACGGCCACACCGAAGAAGAGCTCCGTGCCGACATGATGTTCCTCTACAACCTTTGGCTAGACCTGCGGCAGAAAGCCGAGCGCAAGCCTGCGCCGGCGCTCCTCCACCACGATCTGAACGTGGTGGAGCGTGTCTTGCGTGACCAGCTCACCTCGTCGTTCAAAAACATCTGGGTCGACAACGAGGAGATTTATGAAAGCGTGCTACAGTTCGTGCAGCGCTTCCAGCCTGCCCTGGTCAGCCGCGTGAAGTTATACACGCGCCCAAACCCGATCTTCGAGGAATTCAATGTCACCTCCGAGCTCGAGAAAGCTTTGCGGCCCAAGGTGTGGCTGAAGTCAGGCGGCTACATCGTCATCAATCAGACCGAGGCGCTGGTGGCCATTGACGTGAACACCGGCAAGTTTGTGGGCAAATCGAACCGGCTCGAAGACACCATCGTCAAAACCAATACCGACGCCATCAAAGAGATTGTGCGCCAGATCCGGTTGCGCGACTTGGGCGGTATCATCGTGGTGGATTTCATCGACATGGACGAGCGCAAGAATCGCCAGAAGGTGATGCAAACGCTCGAAGAAGCCATGCGGACCGACAAGGCTCCTTACAAGATTCTCCAATTCAACGATTTCGGATTGGTGGCCATCACCCGGAAGCGCGTCAAGCAGAGCCTGGAGCGTACGCTGTGCACGCCGTGTCCGTACTGTGAAGGTGCCGGCTACGTCAAGAGCGCGCAGACCGTAGTCGCCGAAATCCTACAGGAGGCGCACAAGATCGCGAAAGACCTCGAAGGCAATGATGTGATGCTTCGAGTCTCTCCGGAAGTGGCCAAGCTGCTCAAGTCCAGTCGGAACACCTATCTTCAGGAATTGGAAGAAGTGCTGGGCCGCACGGTGTTTGTGAAAAGCGACGCTATGCTCCACCAGGAGAAATTCGACCTGGCATAGGGCCCGGAGTCCGGCGTCCAGCCAAGCGACGTGTGGTTCGCACTAGGTGTTTATTGGAGGTAGGGTAGGCCTACGGCTGGTGCGCCGAATACTGTGGCTGCGGCGGGTTGAGCTTGATCTCAACCGTCCTTTCCTGTTCCCTGATATCGAAGGTCTTTCCAAAGGTCTGATAACCCTTGGCGATGACCTGGATCAGGATCTTGCCCTGCGGAATCGCAGGAATACTCGCCCCTCCCTCCTGGTTGGTACGTAGTTCATAGGTGGTGCGAATCTTCTTGCCCAGTTTGAGATAATCCCGGCCTTCGACGAAGCGCACGACGACGCTGGCTCGGTCCACAGGCTTGCCGCTGTCGTTTTTGACCTCGATCGATAGCTTGGTCATCGGTGTGTCCGCGCGTGCCAGGAAGCCTGTGGCGATCAACGGGCACAACCAGAGCGCGCGAAGAAACCAACCGTAGGTACGCATACTACGATTATACGGCTCTGATAAAATAAGAAGGGAAATACCCATCATCGCTGCCGAGTATGGGGGCGCAACGGATTCGACGGGATTGAATCATGGTGGGGAGGCGTGCCGGGTTCCGAGCTCCCGTAAAACGATCGGAAAAACAAAACTGCCAATCAGCAGTTTGCCTACGCTGCCTAATTAATTAGGTAGCCGCTCCAGCCGCTGAGCCCGCGCGGCGGTGAGTGAGCGTCATTTTGCGGGATTGGCCAAAGGCTTCGGTCCGGAGCCGGCGGCTGAAACTCAATCGGGCTAGGCGGCCGCTCCTCTCGCCGGTTCTGAAGCGGTTGCCGAGACTGTTGAGCCGGCTACGCACGTAGTCTCTTCACGATGAGCTTTCTCGGACGGGGGTTCAACTCCCCCCGCCTCCACCATAATAAAATGAATCAGTTAACAGCAGTTCGCCGGAAATTTGAGCCAAACTGAGCCATCGCTGTATGATAGAGGCGTATGCTAAAGGCTCAATCGACCCGATACCGCGAGGCCGAAAGGGTGCCAGGCCTGACGTAGAAAAGGCCGGAATGCAAAAAGGTTTCCCCAACTGAGTGTTCGGTGTAATCCGGAGTCGACTCGTTGCCCTTAGGCACTTTCGGCATAGTCGATACTCAACTGAGTATCGCACAATCAAAGAAGAATGCACTAGTTGTGTACCGTGGGTGCGTCGATGGGCCGAGCCTCTCGTGCCCGCGCCGAACTCGGGCCGGCAGCAATTAGCCCTACACTATAGCCGTACCTTCGGCGACAAGGCACAATCCAGCGGTACGGAACGGACCGACCCAACCGGGGTTGCCGGTTACCGAGGCCACTGGCGGTGGATAGGTGCATCGCCACGCAGACTGAGCGTTCTCCACCTGTAAACCATTGGGTCGGAGAATTTCGACAACTTCTTTTCGCGTCCCCGTGTCGGGTGCCGAGAAATGGCGCGGTGCTTAGCGGGCGGCTTCGCCGGCGTGATTTGGAAATATCGGAAGCATGGTTTGAACTAGGACGCAGGGTTCTGCCGGGCGCGATCACGCC
>JAGWQP010000023.1 GCA_028876805.1 Acidobacteriota bacterium
GCAGTGTTTACGAATCCATTTGGCCGGATAAGTCGGCAATCCGTAGATGTGCCTCCTATCCAGCTACGCGACTCCCCCCGGGGGAGCGGAATGGAATGCTACGATATGTCGGGTTAACGCCGCTGTGCTTGCGTTACTTTTTCATCGAGCTTGGCTACGGCGCCAGGTGTAGTAGCCCTCCAAAACCTCCAGCTTCTCGCTATTCGGAACCGGAACGGCCTTTGATGCATCATTTAGGTTCATTGCCTACGCATTGAGGCAGCGGATCGCCGGGCTGGCCCAGCCGCGCGGCGGCTACGATCCCGTTACGCGGTGATCCGGGCCTATTGGGGTAGCGCAAAGACGTAGATCGCGTTGTTGCCGCTGGGGGTATCTGCTTCGGTGGTCAGACCCACGCCGAGGGCCGCGATCGGGCCGCCGCCGGCCGCGATGGCGATGTATTGACGGCCCTTGATCGAATACGCCACGGTGCCGCCCACGGCCTGCGTGGGAAGCCTCGTCTGCCACAGAACGTTGCCGCTATCGGCATCAAGCGCCCGCAGATAGCGGTCCATCGAACCGTTGAAAAGGAGCCCGCCTCCAGTGGCCAGGATCGGCGAGTAGTTCGATACCCGCGTTTCCCAAGTCCACAACGTCCTGCCGGTCTCCACCGAGATCGCGTCGATGCGGCCAACCTTGTCCTTGCCGGACGCGAACTTACCGATGTTAGTGGTGTTGTAGACGAACTGGGGCGCGGCCGTGCGATCGCTGCGTGCCGTCGAGTCGATGCACAGATTCGAAAGCGGCACATACATGACGTTGGATCTCGGATTGTAGGCGCCTTGCGGCCAGTCACGGCCGCCGTTATACGTCGGGCACACATGATAGGTTTTGCCGGCCTCCTTGAGCACGGCGTCCTCGTTCACCGTTACGAGTCCCTTTGGGTCGATCCGGGCGACGAGGTTCTGCTCCGTGGTCGGTTTCGCCCACAGGAATTCACCGTTGGCAGCGTCGAAGCTCCAGGCGATGCCGGTCTTGCAGGGGACCCCTGTCAGCGTTTTGCGCGGCCCGCGGCGCGCGTCCGGATTAATCGACAGCATGCCGGCGGCAGCGCTAGGATTGACCGGCGTGTTGATGATCATCATTTCGAAGGTGCACTCCTGATCCCAGTTGTCGCGCGGCAGGACCTGGTGTTTCCAAACGACTTCACCGGTCTTGGGCCGTACCGCGAAGCGCGTGTTCGTACCGGCCATGGTGGCGCCGGGCATCTTGCGCTGAGCCTCCGAGGCGGGGCCAACGCCGCTGGAGCCGTAATAGACCAGATCGAGTTCGGGATCGTAGGTGAGCTCACCCCAGACCCCGGTCATCCAACGGCTCTCGAAGGGTGAGCCCGCCCAGGTCTCGTCACCGGGCTCGCCCGGGCGGGGAATCATCTCGTTCCGCCATAGCTCGCGGCCGGTTTTTGCATCGTGACCGGTGACATAACAGCCGTGGCCGGAATACTGGCACGTGCTGCCTGCGACCACCACGCCGTTGGCCACGATGGGACCGCTAGAGTTGCTGACGTCTAGGTCGCCCCCTCGATCGGTCTGCCAAGCCGTCTCACCCGTGCGGGCGTCGAGGGCAACCACGAAATTGTCCCAGCTCACAAAAAAGATCTGGTCGCCATAGAGCGCGATACTACGCTTGCGTTGTCCGAGGCCGTTATGGAGCGAAGTGACGGGCGGCAGCCGGCGCCGATACTCCCACATCAGGTCCCCCGTGGCAGCATCGATCGCCTGGATCACGTCGCCGGGATTACCCACATACATAACGCCGTTGTAAACGAGGGGTGTCGCCTCGTTGGCACCGGGCTCCATGGCGCGCGACCAGACCAGTTGCAGAGTCTTGACATTGGCTTTGTTGACCCGGTTAAGGGGACTGTAGCCCCAGGCCTGATAATTGCCCCGATGGATCAGCCAATCCTCTGGCTTGGGCGCCCGCATCGTCTGATCGGTCACCGTAACGAAATTCGGGACCACGCGCACGGTCTTCGTTGGCTGCGTGCGCGGCGGCGTCTGGGCGAGCCCAAGCGAGCCTAGAGCGCATAGCACTGCGGCACTCAGGAGGACTTCCTTAGTCGGGAATCTCATGGTACGCTCCTTTGGGTAAAAGCTTTGAAAATTGCGTTCAATTAAGAAGGACATTCTAGATTGAAACTGTGATGTGATTCAAGGGCTGCTGTCCGGTGACGTCCGATGCTAGCAGTTTCGGCAGGGCCAACAAGACGGTGCTGTTGCTCTCTGAGGCACTGCCAGTCTTTTACTGAACCAATGCCGACCTCGATCGATGCGCCGGGCGACCTCCCCCGCAGTGCCGGTTTTTGAACGGTCGTGCACACCTGGGGGCCCTGCTGAAAGAAGCTTACGGGGTGACCGTTGGCTGGACCTTGCCAGCGCACGAGGCTTCGGGTACCGCTTTTTAGTGGAACGAAAATAGCATGCCGTTCCGCGCGGGAACCGCGGTGATCTGGGACGCTGATGCGCTAAGAATGAGCCGCGGCGCGAGGGAAATGAAAAACTTGTTTCAGCGGGAAACCGTGAACGAGGTTATCTCGCGGATAGACGAGTTCCAGCCTCTATCGCGTCGGCAGTGGGGGATGGAGGTGGTAGTAAGTGATGGCAGACTGCTTTCGACTCGATGGGAGAATTGGAGAAGCGGCTGGAATCGAACCCTCAGTTCCACCGTGCGGACCCACCTTAGCGATGTTGGAGTTTCCCGCATTCCTCTCGCCAGAGGAGACGAGCCTTTGTGGAGAAATCATTTCAGGACCGCGGGTTTTTTTGTGGGTAGCCTGAAGACGAGCGTTTCCATGCGGTGCCCAGCGAGGCGAAGAGCGACGGTAACTTGCGCATTGTTTGCTTGGTCAAGGCGAGGATCGTGCCGCGGCGGTCCATGGGATCGGGTTGCCGTCCGATCAGACCGTGCTCTCTCCAAACGATCGACCATGTCTGTGGTTGCGCCGCTACTTAGTCCCGCGTGGGGGACGACTCTCTAGGAAGCCGCCGGCAACGGGCGTTCGCGGACGATCGTCCAGTTGATGCCGAACCGGTCCCGCACCTGGCCGAAACGGGAGGCAAAGAAGGTCTCCTGCATAGGCATCA
>JAGWQP010000302.1 GCA_028876805.1 Acidobacteriota bacterium
CATCAAGCACTGCATGTTCGTGTAGATCGCATGCGGATCGAAGGGATCGATTCTCCGCCAGGCGTCCCGGTACGAACGATATTTGGTGGCATCCACTCCAAAATTGGGCGCAACGTTTTCCCATTGGCCGGTGGTCAGATTAATTTTCACCAAACTGCTGCCGCCCCCTGCCGCGCCGTAACCGAGGCCATAGATGATATTGGGATCGTTGGGATCGGCTGTAAGCGTGCCGAACTCGGAAGAAGGCAGCGGCATCCAGTCGACCTCTGAGACTTGGCCCACGTCGCCGCGCGTGCGGGTCATAACCGCTCCGGTGTCCTGCTGAGAAGCCATGACCCAATACGGGTATCGGTTGTTCGTCGAGATGTGATAGACCTGCGCGATCGGCAGCGCGTAATAGCTGCTCCACGCAAGCCCGCCGTCAAAAGTGATCGCCGCGCCCTGATCCACGCCAAAGAGCATGCGCTTGCTGTTGGTCGGATCAATCCAGATGTCGTGCATGTCTTCGCCGCCCGGGGCGCCTTTGAAGGCGACGAAGGTCTGGCCGCCGTCGGTTGACTTATAGGCGGCGGTACTCACCGTGTAGAGCACGTCGGGATTCTGCGTATCCACCCAGACGCCGCAGATGTAGTCCCTGCCGCCGATCCGCGTATCATCCCCGGCCATGTGTTTCCACGTGGCGCCCTGGTCATCGGAGCGGAACAGTCCGGAAGCATTCTGCTGGGCCGCGCCGACCAGATAAATCCGTTGCCCACGGGTGTGCATGGCTACCGCCACGCCTATGCGCCCGGTAGTCAATGGATTGGAAGTAATTTCCGTCCAGGTCTTGCCTTCGTCGAGGGACTTGTAGAGCATGGTGTGGCTGGGACCTTGGGCGGCCGCGCCGCCGCCGGCCGCAGGCAATCCCCTGGTCTCCGCTTCGGTGGTTGCGAAAATCACGCTTGGTTCGTCAAAGGGCGAAGAGAGATCGCGCCCGCCGGTCTGATCGTCAACGTGCAACACGTTGCTCCAGGTGCGGCCGCCGTCGTCAGTGCGGAAAATGCCGCGTTGCGTCCCGGTGGCACCGCCCATAGCGACCACAATCACGATATTGGGATCTTTGGGATCGACAATGATCTTGGGAATCTTGGTGGTACCCTCGAGGCCGATGTGCGTCCAGGTTTTGCCGGCATCCGTGGACTTGTACATCCCGTTTCCGTTGGTGCCTGTAGCGGCGCTCGACACCGCATCGCCGCTCCCAGCGTAAATGATGTTGGGATCCGAGGGGGTGACTTGGATGGCGCCAATGCTATCAACCTCGGTCACCTGGTCAAATATCGGATACCAGGTCATTCCGCCGCTGGTTGTTTTCCAGATTCCGCCTTGCGGCAGGCCGACATAAAAAGTCCCGGGCTCGCCAATGGCGCCGGTGACGGACGCGATGCGTCCGCCGTGATACGGACCCACGTTGCGCCATTGCAAGCCCGAAAACAGATCCGGGCTGAGCTGTGCTGCAGCGGCGAACGCGAAGCAGAGCGCCATAGCCAGGGATATCCAAAGGCGAATCGAGCGCCGCGTGTTCTGAACCATTGTTCGCCTCCCCACTAACGGACGGCGCCAAATATACATCAAGCGGCCCTCGTCTGGTGTGGAGGCCTTTACGGCCCGCAAGACCAACCGTGGATTGGCGCTGTGGTTGTTTGGATCGAGCATCCGCAGGTCAAGCAAGGTCGCGCCCGGTTCGATACGCCGGCCAAGGCGTGGTGTTGAGGGTCACTACGCGGTCGTACGTGGTTTCAACTCGCGATGCCGTAGCCGTGGTCGCGCAACTCGTCGTCCAATTCCTGGTCGGCCTGCGCCCAGCGAAACAACGACCGTAGCCGCAGCGGAATCGTGAACAGCCAATGCTCCGGTCGCATCTCGGCCTCCTCTAGTACTGACTGC
>JAGWQP010000303.1 GCA_028876805.1 Acidobacteriota bacterium
AAATTCGCGATGGCCGAGCGCGTGCTCGCGCCGGCCTTGCCGGGCTAGCCAGTCGGCCGGAAGTCGGAACAGTCGCGCACAGAGACGCTTGTTCCGGCCGGGGAACGTCAACCAGTAGCGCAGTCCTCACGATGTTGTCGCCCAATACCGAGCCCGGAATCGAAGCGCACTGGACGGCTAGCTCGGTCAGCGCATGTTTTCGAGGTGAAGCCCGCGTTTACTCCCTGGCTTTCTTTGAGATTTCAGGTGCCAAGAATATGGGGATCGGGACGCGGGAATTCGCGATCGACGAACGCGTGCGCGCGCTCTCCGATGGACCCCCTCGTTGGGCGGCGACCATGGATTCGACAGCCGCGCGGGTCTGGTCGAGCGAATCCCTTGAAACCCGGATAGGGTGGCTCATCCCGCACACCTTGCACTCGTAATGCCCGGGGATTGGCCATTGTGTTGAGTGATGCATGATGCGGCACCAGGCTGCGCGGATCCCCCGGTTGCGTAAGCTCCCGCCCTGGCCCAAATCGAACCCTTGATGATTGTTGCGTCATCATGATTTCTCCCTCTTACACGATTGGTGCGGATGGCGCCCCACAGTGACAGGAAGCGTACCGCGGGGCTTGTTCAATGGGGCGACGGCTCGAACCGCCCCCTCCAGGGAAGGTGTTCGGGTGAGCGTGGAACCGGACGCGCTCATCCGGTTCACGACTTTCGCGCTAAGCTTGGCGGAGCGCCGCAAGCGCCATGCGCTCTGGCTTATGGGGGTCGTTGACCACCCTGCACTCGTTGCCGAAGATCATGGTGGCCCGTTGGTCCAGGTTAAACTTCGGCCAGTTGGTCAGCCCCTTGTGGTTGGGATTCCCGCTGCGCGCGAAGGCGGCCCACGCCCCGCTCATCTTCGCCTCAAGCGCGTAGCGGTCCCGGCCGCCGCCGGTCATCGACTGGGCCTCGTCCACATTTTCCAGAACAAACGGGATCTCGAGCGTGTGGAACGATTTGAGCTTGCCTTCCCGCACCGGCGACGGCCACGTAAAGTAGTACTTGTAGACCGACGCCTTCTGCGCGGCTTTGCGTTCCGCTTCCGTCGCCACGGCCGCGGTAAAGGCATCGGACGCCAAGATCAGCGATAGGTCCAAGTTGCTCGCCCGCGGGCGCCCCTTACGGTACACCTCGATCAGATGGTCCGCGGTGTCGTCGCTGCCGCGTGTGGCCTGTTTGACCGCAGCGCGCAGGGCCGCATCGTCGAGCGGCTCGAATTTGGTGGTAGGGAAAAAGGTGACCTCGAATTCCGTGTTCCCGATCAGCAAGGGTATATCGGCGGACATTTCCGGCGCCGTGGGGTCGAAGGGGCCTCCGGGGAGCGTATGACCATCCACCACCGGCGCCAGTCGGAGGCCTTGAGTCGAGAGCGTGGCCTTCACCAACTGGTCCATCGGGACTTTCTGCAGATCGTCGGGCGTTTTGGCGCCCACCCTCGCCATCAGCGTTTCGGCCGATTTCGTCGCATCGGCGGCCGGAACGCCTCGGAGGTTAGCGCCGCTCTGCACGATCGCGCGATGAAACAGTCCCTTCGCCGCCGGCATTGCCAGTAGCGTGCTGACCTTTCCGGCGCCGCCCGACTGGCCGAAGATGGTCACGTTGTTTCGATCGCCGCCGAAATTGCTGATGTTGTCTCGCACCCACTCGAGCGCCAGAACAATGTCCATCATTCCGGCGTTGCTGGCGAGAGAATACTTGTCGCCGCCGCCGGCCAGGTACAGGAAGCCGAACGAATTCAGGCGGTGATTCAGCGTGACGGTCACCACGTCGTGTTTCCGCGCCATGTTGGCCCCATCATACATGGTGTAGCTGCCCGATCCGCTGGTGAATCCGCCGCCGTGCAGCCAGACCATCACCGGCCGCTTGCCACTCAGGCTGTTGGTCCACACGTTCAAATGCAGACAGTCTTCGCTGATCCCTTGTTTTGGGATGGTGGCGGCGACTTCCGGAATTTCCGTGTGCGGCCCTTGCGGTGCTTCCAAGCCCCATTCCAGGGCGTCCTTGACGCCACTCCACGGCTCGGGGGTCACCGGAGGCAGGAAGCGCCGCGCCCCCCCGGTCGGGGCGCCGTACGAAATTCCTTTGAACGCGTTGACCTTGTCGAGCACGGCCCCTCGAACCTTGCCCGCTGTCGTCTCCGCTGTCGGCCCCACCGAAACGCCCGCTGCAAAGGCCTTGAGGTCGCCTGCCAGCGACGCGCCGCCGAATGTAATGCCGCTAAAGAACGACCGCCGGTCCAACTTCCTGCTCATCGTGATTCCCTCCAGGTTATTGGTGAACGCGACTATTTTACACCGGGCGCCACCGGGTCATTACCGGTGCTCCGCCCGGATTTCCAGCAGCAGGTTGGCACTCGATTTCGAGGCGCGCCGCCCGGGTTATGGGAAATTGCGCGCCGCCGATAGAGACCTCGAACACGCCGTGCCCCACCGTCGTGTCTCCCACCAGATCGCCCTCGAGACGCACCGTCAGACTCGCCGGCGTCGGGGCGTAGTCCGGACGCCAGCCTGGCACTCTCAGCGCTCTGATCCCTTCCAGTGGTCGGATGCGAAAGCCAATCTTCGGCCGCGCCCAGCCATCGGCATGAAGGCCTTCTGAAAACCCCTCCTCGATCACGTAGCCGGTGAGCGCGGCGCGCACCCGCGAGAGAAGCTCCCGAATATAGACGGCGTGGTCCGCGACCGGTCCGCTCTTAGCCAGTTCCATCCTCTGGTAATTCTCAATCCACTTGTCGCGCCGCTCTGCCGCGTGGCGCAGTGGCTAGCACCCGTCTAGGTTCAGAACATGTCCGGGTCGCACCGAGGCGGGCAAGGGGCGCTGCAGATAAAAGGTGCCGTGCAGAGGCGAAATCTCCCAGCAGGCCGCTCTCGCGTGTAGAGATAGATCGATATTGATTTCGCGACCGATGGCGCTCGAATTCCCGAGTGAAGATCGGATTAAACGATAACCATTGGTTCTGTTCCGGGGCCCGCGGATTCAATGCAGCTCCAGGCCCGTGAGATTGGCGCGCGCATCGCGCTCGGCGCCTGGCCGAGTGATGTTGTGGCGATGGTGATATGCCGTGGCACCCTGCTGGCGGCCACCTGCGCGCTCCCCGGCCTAGTGTTAGCCTACGCTGCCGGGCGCAGGGTTGAAGCTCTCCTCGCCGGCGTAAAACCAGGCGATGGGACAACCTTCGGGATCGTGGCCTGCCTCCGCATCGTCATGACCGTGGCGGGCAGCCTGCTGCCGGCGCTGCGCGCGGTCCGCGTGGACCCCATCACGGTTATCCGCGCCGTGTGATCCCGACCGTGGCGGAAGGCGTCTTTATCGCCGGCCCAGCAGTTCCCTCTGCTGCGCCAGGCGCTGGTCGCGCTCGCGGGCAAAACGCTCGATGCCTTCGAGAATCGACGCCGGATCCAGGTGCGCTTCCGCGATCACGTCTGACTCTAGCCCGCCGGTGAGCCACTGGTTGTCCCAGTCCGAGGTCAACGAATAGCGGTCCGTCAGCGGCCCCAGGTTGCGTACTGGCCAGACGCGCCGCGTGCCCGTCGAGACCACCATCAAGTCATAGACCGCTTCGGGAGGCAACACCGCGTGGCGGTAAGCCTCCGGCTGGCGATCGAACAGTTCTTCGCTGATGGCCGCGATCACCTTGATGTTGACTCCCGCCTGTTCCAGTTGCGGCAGGACCTTTACCAGGTTGACGGTCGAACTGGAACCCTGCGCGATCACGTAACCGTGCTTTGGTTTGCCCGCGGCAAAGTCGCGAATCACGTACAGTCCCTTCGCCGCCGCCCTCAGATCGCTATCGGCAAAGCGGCTACGGTCCGCCACTGGAAAATCCGGCCGCGCCACTTCGATTGTAATCAGCCCCACCTTGGGATCCCGGGCGGCAATCTCGGCGGCTGCGAAATAGCCTGCCGCCACGTCGTTGTAGTCCCAGAAGTTGAGGTTGATCGCCTGGCCCCTGGGAAATAGCTTCCACACCTGCGGCGCAAAGATGCCGAAGTGGGTGCGTGCGTCGGCCGCCGTCTCCGGGCCGGAATGTCCCGCCAGAATGTGCAGCACACCCATGCGGAACCGGCTGTCCTGGTTCTGCTGGCTCCACACGCGGGCCGGGGTATACATCAACGGCGTGAAAGCTCCATAGGTCCCGCTGATAGCCCACACCCCGGCGAAGCTGGCGGGTTCGACCGAAGCGTTCTGGCTCACCAATCCAATGGCGGTCGATACATTGCCCGCTTCTTCGATGCCCGCCTTGAGGCGGGTCCCGAGCGGATTCGCTTCCGGATCGTAGTGTCCCCACAGATTGCCGTGTTCCAGATTGATCGATTCCGAAAGGTCGGCGGCAATGGTGAAGAAGCGGTTGTCGGTGACGTAGTTCATCCACTTCAGGATTTCCGAGATCGCTCGCCGCGTTCCGGCCACCTCGCCCGGCTTGCGGAACAGCGTGATCGCGGCTTCCTTCTCCGCGCCCGAGATGCGATTGTTGATCTTGACCTTTTGCGGCTCTGGCGGCAGGTTCGCCACGCGCAGCCGTTCGTCCAGAAATGGATCGCGCGCGACGTCGATCTGCAACCGAAGATCGTCCCGTACCTGGTCGCCGAGGTCCACCAACCGGTCGGCCAGCCAGTCCCCCAATCCATTGCGATCCAGCAGCGACATCACAACATCGATATTTGTTTTGAATTGGATCAACCGTTCGCGCGGATCGGTCACTGCGCCTTCGCGTATTCCCGCGAATTTGACGCCGTATTGTTTCTCGAAGGTCTCGGCCAGCGCCACGAAATACGGCGCATTCATCTTCAAGGCGTACGGGTGGCTGGGGTAGCCGACCAGCTGGTCGCCGTAGCCGGCGATTTTCCCGTCTACGGCGGTAGGCCAGTAGCCTTTTGTGGTCTGCCCAATCACGATCATCGGGCGCCGGTCCTTGGGATCCCAATCCTCCATGGTCTTGAGGGCCGCCACGATTTCGCCGTAGTCGTTCCCGTGCTCCAGTGTGAACACGTTCCAGCCATAGGACGTCCACTGATCGACCAGCCGGTAACGGTCGTATTTGGTTGAAATTACGCCACCGAGCAGGCTGTCGTCGATGCCGGCGTTGTTGGATGACATCAGAATCCGCAAGCGCTTGCCCACTTGCAGCGCCAGAGCCTGCGTTTTGAGCTCCTGCGCATGGCCCTCGGTCAGGGCGAACTCACCCTCAAAAGCGATGACCTTGGGCGAGTTGAGACTGGCGGCTCCGACACAATCCCAAAACGCGGCTTTGCCGGCCGCTGTGGCAATCCCGATCCCGGACGGGCCGCCGTTGACATCATTCGTGCAATCGATGCTTTCCGCGTGCCCGGAGAGCGCGCGGATGCCGCGCTCTCGGGCCTGGCCGAACAAGGGATGGTCGGCTAAACCCTGATCCTGCAAAAGAGTCTTGAGCGCCCCGGCGCCGCGCCGGAATCCCAGCGCGTCGATTGGCAGCATGGCGACATCGGGATCGACGAAATACCGCCGGTCTCCGGTCGCTTGATATTTCCGCGCCAGCGCCTGGCCCAGAATCATCCACAGCGCGTAGCAGGTAGGGATGCAATGGCCGGCAGCCAGCATGAATTTGTCGCCGTAAGGGTGCTTGGGGCGGCGGTAGTCGTACCGCAGTCCGCCCATTTCCGGGCCCACGAGGTGCGCGGCCACATTGTAGGGCGTGTATGCCAGCGGCCCCCCGAAATGGCCGGTTTGAGCGTAGTTCCCCAGCAGCACCAGGGTCATGCACGTCATGTACCCGACGTCTTCCAAACGATCGCGATGATAGGCCGCCTTCAACGGCTCGACCGGCGATACCAGCGTATCCAGACTAGAAATCAACCCGTCATCCTCCCCCACGCACAAAAGCCACACTTGCGCGAATTCCCCATTCTACGACGCCGCTCGAGTCGATTACTGAGTGCCCAGATCCGATCGTTCTGCCGATGGTTGCGGCCGATAAAGGCATGGGAGAGTTCTCGTCGGAACCCACGGCCGA
Source organism: Acidobacteriota bacterium (assembly GCA_028876805.1). Taxonomy (GTDB): domain Bacteria; phylum Acidobacteriota; class Terriglobia; order Bryobacterales; family Bryobacteraceae; genus PSRJ01. The sequence continues at coordinate 6,026 of JAGWQP010000303.1, forward strand.
AGACAACTCTCTCGTTCATTCAATCGGTGCCCCGCGGCATTCTTGCAAAATGGGGTTACTCGATCGGTACTGCGCCCGGCTTGGCACTGAAGTCCATCGGGTTCTCGGAGCGGAGAGTCAGACGCGGTTCGCGCTGCGGAACCGGATCATGCCTGGAACGGATGTCGTCACGGTGTACCGCCCGAGTCCGAGCGATGGGCTGGCGAGCGGTGTCTCTACATCTTGACCGCCGGCTCTCAATCCGAAGATCGGGGAGAAGCGATTCCGGGAGGGCACATGGCTAAAGACGCCGTGTTAGGCGAGGCCCCCCGGGAGAGCCTCCGCGCGCGGCCATGATTCGGTTGGCCACCTACGGTGAAGAGGAGTTCCTGATCGGGATCCCCGGATCGAATGGAGAGGGCGTCCTGGGGGCTCAGATCGAAACGTCTTCGCGCGCGCCCGAGTGAATCGTCCTCTTTGGACAGCCGCAATCGTTCACTCGCGGCACGGGATTTTCCGCGCTCCCAGGGACTGTCCCAGGCGACCCTGATCGCTTATCCGAGATGCCGATCTTTTCCTCTACGAGCCTAAACGAGGGCCGCAACTCGATGGCGAGTCAGCGTCATCGAAGCGTCTCTGACGGCTGGCTTGGCGTTTCCAAAAATGTTGTAAAAAATCTTGGCGCGGATTCTGCGTTGCGCTATACTGGTGATCCCCCCGAGCACCGCCATGCGCCAATTGGTTCTGACCGAGTCGGAAGAGGTGCTTGCGAATCTGGTGCACGATTTGCGCCAGCCGCTGGGTACCATTGATTACAGTGCCTGCTGTCTCCAGTTGCTGCTCGCCGAAGCAGGAACTGCGGTTCAGCAACAGTTGTGCGTGATTACACAGCAGGTAGAACGCGCAGCACGCCTTTTGGAAGAGGTTGCCGCGCGAGTGACTCGCGCCGCCGCTCAGCGAGACGGCTCGACCGAAAGTCTGGATCTGACGAACTCCGAGACGGCTGCTGTCACATAGTTCGGCGGCTCAACGACAAACCGAGGCTTGTGGTCCCAGACACCGCGGGCGACGGCTTCCCACAAAGGAACATTCATGCCGCGGTCAATCACCGCAAATGCGTCGGCCCGGTCCATGAACCGCAGGCTCGACGGCTTGAAATCCGCACACGAAAAATCCAGAACCATCAAGAAGAGGTCCGGATTCCACAGCTCCAACACACCTATTCGATTCGACAATCAGGTTGGCGCTGGCGTGGACGATCTTCGCGAGCGTGCTTTGGGCGCGGGCCAGTTCTCCCATCGGGGTGCGCAGCCAGAGGGACCGCTCCGCGCCGGCCGCGAGAAACCGCCCGGAGTCGGTCAGACCGGCCACGTATTCCTCGCTGAGGGCGAACGGGTGTTCCGGCTCCGTCTCGCAGCCGCAGGCTTCGCCCGCGTGGGAGCAAACGCCGTGTCCGTACTGAGTGATCTTGAGGGCGGTCCACTTCTTCTGGCGGAACCGGCGGATCAGGCCTTCCACCACCGAAGTTTTGCCTATGTTGCGCGAATGGCCGCCTACCACCAGCAGCATCAGGCGCTCCGTTTCATCGACGCCAGCTGCCGCTTGAGATCGGCCACCTCGCGACGGAGGTCAGGCAGGCGGGCGAGATTCGCCAGCGTCTCCAAATGCTGTTTGAGCGGCCGAGCCGGAGTGCCCCATACGATTTCGCCCGAGCGTACGATTTTCGAATTCAGCACGCCGCAGCCGGAGCCCAACGTGGCGCGGGTCTCGATACGCGCCTTGTCGCCGATCCCTACCTGGCCGCCGATCATGGCGTAATCTTCTACGACCACGCCGCCCGAAAAACCGGTCTGGGCGGCCACCACCACGTGGCGTCCAATGCGGCAGTTGTGCCCCACATGCACCATGTTATCGAGTTTCGTCCCTTCGCCGATCGAAGTCACTCCCAGAGCCGCCCGGTCCACGCAGGCATTCGCACCGATCTCGACAAAATCGCCGATTTCGACGCGCCCCACCTGCGGAAACTTGTGCCAACGGTCGTGTTCCATGACGTATCCGAAGCCATCGGCGCCGATTACGCAGCCGGAGTGCAGAATTGCGCCTCGTCCGATGTCCACGTTGTCGTACACCGTGACGTTGGGGTGCAGAATACACCCTTCACCCAGCACTACCCTCTTGCCGATCGAGCAGCCGGCGCCGATGCTGCAGGCTACGCCGATGCGCGCTCCGTCCCCCACGACCGCATGCGGCCCCACGTAGACCAGGGCGCCCATTTCCACGTTCTTGCCCAGCACGGCAGTGGGATGAACGCCCGGCTGGAGCTCGGCAGTCGGATAGAACCGGCTGAGGGTGCGTGCGAAAGCGGTTCTCGCCTCCGGCACCCGGATCACGGTGCGGTACCCCGGGTTGGGCCACTCGAGCGGTACCAATAGACAACCCGCGGCCGAGCTTTCGGCCTGGATCCCGGCTTTGCGGGAACCGACGAAGGAAACCTCCGACGACCCGGCCGTCTCGAGCGTCGCCGCCCCGGTGAGATCCTTTTCGCCGTCGCCCTCATAAGTGGCGCCCAGCCATTCCGCCAATTCTCGAACACGCATGCCTTATCGTAGCGCCGTCCGCTACGTCAACCCAGCGCTGAGTCAAGTAGTGTGGGTCGAAGATGTACCAGACGTTTACCTTGCAACCACGGTGGGACCCTTATGAAGACTACGAACCTCTCGAAGATCGAGCGCCACTGCGCAGGGGCCATATTACCGTAAATCCTGTCCCGACATGGTCCTCGCGATAGCCCTTGATCACTTGGCTGTCGGGGTTGAATTTGAGGCGCTTGTTACCCGGCTCGCCTACCCAGGATCGCACGCGGTATCGATCGATCCCCTGGTAGATCGGGTTTCTGATGCTGTGGCGGACGGTGTTATTAGTCCAGCGCGGCCTTTCGGTGGTGAGACACCCAATGCCTCACGCGCGCGAGCTATTTCTGGCCCTGATTTCTTCTGATCGGCCGCCATATGCATCATCTTTACAACCACGTCTGGCCCGGAGAGCTTCAAGGCCCGACAATGCGCGCGTATCTAGCACCTTGCCAGCGTTCTTGCCCTGGCCTTCCACCCGTCTACCGAATCGGACGGATCCTCCGTTGTAGCCACCACGCTCGGCCTTTTTAGTGAACCCGTTGCGGGTATTCTGTAAGATTTCGCGTGGTCAAATTCCGCAAACGCTCCCATCACGTGGCACAGAAGCTTGCCGGTGGGGGTGTTCTCAGTGGGTTGATTGATACAGGTCACCTTGAGACCGAGCTTTTGCAGCTCGTCGAGTACGTTCAGAAACTCACGGAGATTCCGTGCTAGACGATTTCAGTTCCGGACAAAGACTTCATCAAGTTTACCCCCCGAGCGGCTTGGAGCAGGTCGCGGCCCCTCGGCCGGTCTGCTAGCTTTGCTGTGCCGCTCACGCTGTTGTCCTCGAAACGGCTTCCCAGGGGTAGATACCGCCCCCACCCACGCGACCACCTTCTGCCACCGGGAAAGTGGTAATTTCGGGGATCGTAGAGTCGAGGCGGAGGGTATCGGGGACGGGTTAGATCTTCGCCTTGATCCGGCGAGCCATCTTCACCATGCGGTTCATGATTTCATCGCTTCTTTCACCTTCGGCCAGAGGAATGCGGCTTCAGCCCAGTCCTTAGTCAGGAAGACTAGAGATACTCGCTTAGAATCGGAGCAT
>JAGWQP010000304.1 GCA_028876805.1 Acidobacteriota bacterium
AGTGGGCATCGGCCATGACCAGCAACTGAAGGGTAACCAAGGGCTGCTCTGGCTGCTGGCGCTGGGCAGCATTCCCGTAGGAGTGGCCGGGCTTGCTTTCAACAAGCAGGCGGAAGGCCCATGGCGAAACCCTTACGTAATGGGCACGATGCTGGTGGTGGTGGGCGTTTTCCTCTGGCTGGCGGAGCGCGTAAGTCAGGGTACGCGCGAACTCGGTTCTCTGAATGGGCCGGATGCCATCCTGATCGGCCTCTCCCAGGCGGTGGCCATCATACCCGGTACGTCCCGGAGTGGCATCACGATCAGCTCGGGGCTGTTACGCGATTTCAGCCGGGAGAGTGCCGCACGGTTCTCCTTCCTGCTCGCCACTCCGGCCATCGCCGCCGCCGCCGCTAAGGCTTTGTACGACATGCACAAACAGAGCGGGCTCGGAGCCATTCTGAACCCGACCTTTCTGGTGGGAGTCGCCGTCAGTGCCGCCACCGGATGCGCGGTCATTGCCTGGTTCCTGCAGTACCTGCGGCGCGGGAGCCTTCGTCCGTTCGTGTATTACCGCATCATTTTTGGCATAATAGTGCTAGCTCTGGCTCTCGTCCGTCGTCCACCTGGATGAAATTCTTATCTCCATCGCCCCATAAGCGGCTCAATGAAGCGACAGGGTTTTTGTTGCTGTCCGTAGGGTTGGTTATCTTACTGAGTCTGGTTTCGTATCGCCCCCAAGACCCGTCGTGGAATACTGCCACCGATCGCCAGCCGCTGAATTTAATTGGCTACCCGGGTTCGTACCTTGCCGACACCCTCCTTCAGATTTTCGGCGTGGCGGCGTTTTTGTTTCCACTTCTGACTTTCGTGCTGGCTTGGAAATGGATCCGCTCCGAGGATCTGCCTTCGGGCCTGGTGAAGGTGATCGGGTCCTTTTTGCTGGTTGTGAGCGTGTCAGCGGGCTTGTCGCTATATCCGTTTCGCGTGTTCAGCGGCCTGGTGCTAGGGGGAGGCGCGGTGGGATTGGCGCTGGCGCGAGCCTTGCTACTGGCGCTGAACCTGGCCGGAGCCGTGGTCGCCATTCTTACGGCGCTGATAGTGTCGATGTACCTGGTGTCGACGTTTTCTCTGTGGAAGCTCGTGAAATGGTTCGCGCGACCGGGCTGGTTCCGGAGCCGGGCGGAGGCGTGGCGCGCTCTCCGCGAGAGGATGCGCGACCGGGCTGTGGAGAAGGCCGGACTACAGGGGGCGCAACGGGCCGAACGCTTGCAGCAGCAGCGGCCGCGCCGGATGCTAATTCCGCCTGAACAGGCGCCTGAACCGGCCGACACCGCGCCGCCCCGGGAGACCGCGGAGGCGTCCCGGCCCAACCAGAAGAACAACCCGAAGAACAACCCGAAGGAAATTCCCATCTGCCCCGTGGAAGAGCTGCCCGTGGAGCCCCCCCGCGTTTTCTTCCAGGCGCGCGAAGTGCCGCCCGCCCGCACCAAGGAGACGCCGGCGCCGACTCGCCCGATGACCGTGTTTCAATTACCTTCGACCGACCTGCTGAACGAGCCTCCCGGACGCAACGTCTACGACGAACAGGAGCTCAAGGAGACGGCGTCGCGCATCAAAGCGAAATTCCAGGAATTCAATGTGCTGGGCTCGGTGGTGCAGATCAATCCCGGGCCTGTCGTCACCACGTTCGAGTTCAAGCCGGAAGCCGGCATCAAATACAGCCGCATCACCACTTTGACCGAGGATCTGTGTCTGGGCTTGCAGGCGGAATCGATTTTGATTGAACGGATTCCGGGTAAACCGACAGTGGGCATCGAAGTGCCCAACACCCGCCGCGAGCTGATCGCGCTGCGCCAGATGCTCGAATCGGACGATTTTTTGCAGTCTCACTCGCATCTCACCCTACCGCTGGGCAAGGACATCAACGGACGGATCCGGGTAGCCGCGCTAGAGTCCATGCCGCACCTGCTGATCGCCGGATCGACCGGTTCGGGCAAGAGCGTCATGATCAATTCGATGATCATGTCAATTCTCTACAAAGCCTCCCCTGATGAAGTGCGTCTGATTATGGTGGACCCGAAGCGCGTCGAGTTGGGGATGTACGAAGGCATCCCTCACCTGCTGACGCCGGTGATCATCGATCCTAAGAAGGCGACCAACGCATTGCGTAATGCGGTGCTCGAGATGGAACGGCGTCTGCGACTGCTGGCCGAGTGTGGCGTCCGCAATATCGAGCAGTTCAACAAAAAGGTGCGCAAACTGCAGGAGGAACCACGCAAGCTCTTTACCGATGAAGACGCGGCGCCCGAGGAGATCCGGCCGCTACCGTACGTCCTGATCCTGATCGATGAACTGGCCGATCTGATGATGATCGAAGGCCGCGCTGTAGAAGAGAGCGTCACGCGCCTGGCGCAAATGGCGCGCGCCGTCGGCATGCATCTGGTGCTGGCCACGCAGCGGCCGAGCGTGGATGTGATCACCGGCCTCATCAAGGCGAATTTCCCGGCGCGGATCAGCTTTCGCGTGGCGACCCGCGTTGACTCGCGCACGATTCTGGACGTAATGGGCGCTGAACACCTGCTGGGCAAAGGAGACATGCTGTTCTTACCGCCGGGCTCGTCGCGGCTGACGCGCTTGCATGGTGCGTTCGTCACCGAGACGGAAATCAATCGCGTGGTCGACTTCTGGAAGCGGCAGGCCTCCCCCGAATACGACCAGTCGTTCCTGGTCGCGCCGCCGGGTGAAGACGAAGGTGCTGACAGCGAGGGCCTCAATGACGAGCAAGACCCAATGTACGAAGACGCCGTGCGCCTCGTGTTGCAGATGGGCAAAGCGTCGACCTCGACACTGCAGCGCCACCTCCGTCTGGGCTACGGCCGCGCAGCGCGTATCCTCGACATGATGCAGCGCGACGGCATCATCGGCCCTCCCGACGGGAGCAAACCGCGCGAGGTGCTCAAGCGCCCCGACTGGCATCGAGAAGTAGAGAATCAGTTCCAGTAGAGGCTCGATCGGGTCTCCCCGCGCGCGGATCTCGAACGCCTTTCGTCTCACGGCCCCCGCCCGGAACAGTTGGGACGTCGACACAACGCTTGACTCGGTTGATCCCCTGGAATCGCGCGGCCGGCCGGTGCGTCCAAAGAGGATGAAAGGAACATGCGAGCAGCCGAGTGGATTAATCTATCAGCCTTCTGCTTTCTTGCGATCGTGGGCTGGCGCCGTCATTTGCCGAGACCAAGGCGCGCCAAGGCCAACGCCATCGCGGCCGTCGGGATTGCCGCAATCGGGCTCGCTGTGTTCGCAGGGCCGCGTGTCCTGCCGCCTCTCGCCGCTTCGGTGGTTCGGGATTGGCTGCCGTACGTCCTTATGCTGATGGTCTACTGGCAAGCGGGTCAGTTCTTCACACGGGTAGACACAGGTATACAGGAGAAGCTGGTCCAGTTGGACGGTCGAATGGTGACTCCGCTGCTCGCCCGGCTGGCACGCGACCGAGCCGGACGCTCGATTTTGACCGGCCTCGAGATCGCGTACCTGTTTTGTTATCCCGTGATGCCGATGAGTCTGGCGGCGTTGTATCTGATGCGCATGGGCCATGAGGCGGACTACCTTTGGAAGATTGTTCTCGTCTCTAGCTATCTGTGCTATTGCATGCTTCCTTTCATCCAGACGCACCCGCCGCGAAAGCTTGCGTGGGCAAACCCCGTCCCACTGCCAAAGACGAAGATGCGGGCCTTGAACCTTTGGGTGCTGGGACATGCCAGCATCCATGCGAACACATTTCCGAGCGCTCATGTGGCAAGTTCAACCGCCTGTGCGCTGGTGCTGCTGCGTCTGGCCCCGGGCGTGGGACTGGCTTTTTTGGCCCTCGCAATCTCCATCGCCCTGGGAGCCGTGGCGGGCCGCTATCATTATGCGGCTGATGTCGCACTTGGCGCCTTGGTGGCGCTGGTCGTGTTTTGGGCCGCGATGTAAACGGTTGCGGGCCCAGAGGCTCAAGCATATACTTTCTGCTTTGGACCGAAGGAGGATATCCCCCACGCTGTTGTCGCTTCGCGTCGGCAGACCGAGTGGCTGGTTGGACCCCAGGGGCTGGACCAACCCCACGCTGGCCGACCGCTCTGAGGCTCGGGTGGACCATTTGGTGAAGCGGCCGGGCCCGGTGGTGTCCTCGAACACTTTCACCCGGTGTTGCCGGGCGAGGTCGAGGAAGCGGGCCTGTCCGCCGGTCCCCTGCTTGTCGAGATCAGCCGGCAGATGGCGGCGACGATGGACTCGAAGGTCACGATCGCCTAAGACGTGTCAAAGTTCCGCCCGAGTAGCTTGGCCTTGAACAGCCCGTACGATCAGCCGATGCCCAAAACGCCCAGAAAATCGTTCCAAGCCGAACTAGAACGGGGCAATTCTCGCCTGAACTGGGTGATCGTCCGCATTCCGTTCGACGTTGCCAGGGTCTGGGGCGCGCGGGGTCAATTGAAGGTGCGGGGTGAAATCAACGGGTTCGGATTTCGCACGTCGCTGTTCCCGACCGGCCAGGGCCGGCACGTGCTGCTGGTGAATAAGCGCATGCAGTCCGGAGGCAACGTGCGCGTGGGAATGACCGCGCGTTTCGGAATGGAGCCCGACAAGCAGGAACGAAAGATCATTGTACCCGCGGAACTCGCGCGCGCTCTCGCCGAGGACCAGGCCCTTGTTCGCTGGTTCGAACGACTGAACTACTCTACGCGAAAATTCGCTACTGACTGGATTTCCGGCGTGAAAAGCGCCGAGGCGCGGGAGCGTCGTGCCGGACAGGTTGCCGAACGTCTGATGGCTGCGATGGAGGCTGAGCGCGACCTGCCTCCCATTCTCCGCCTGGCGTTCGCCCGGAATCCTCAAGCACAGGAAGGCTGGAACCGCATGTCCGCTGCCCGCCGGCGCGGGCATTTGCTCGGGATCTTCTATTATCAGACTCCGGCCGCTCAGGCCCGCCGCGTGGCCCGTGCGGTTCACGACGCGTTTGAGGTTGCGGAGAAATTCAAGCGCCTGGGAAGAAGTAGGGGTGCCTAGCTCGGGCCGAACCGACGCCTGCTAGGACGTGGGAAAAACTCCAGCGCGAAGAAAACTTCGTGACCCGCGCGCGGCCCAGACGCGAGAGCTCGATGGGCCGAGAATCATCTCCCGGGCTCCCATCGCCCTCGCTAGGCCGTCCGTTGATGCGAACCAGTGCATGTGGTCTCGAGGGTCATAAGGCCGAAGGCGCACAGTGGAAGGTAATCGGGGAGTTCGCCAATGTCGTGACCATCCGGCGCTGTTCGGCATTCTAAACTGGTTGCGCTTCGCCGGTGGCGGAATCCAACCAGTCGCCAGCAACTACGGGCTCCGCGAGTGATGCCAGAACCGGCGCGCGCCGGTAGAGGGCCGGAAGCGGCTGCGCGAACCCAGCGGTTAGAAGGCGGCGGCAGCGGCCCGGGCGCGGACGAGAAGAACGGCAAGCACCCCTGGGCGGATTATAGGGACCTCGTTGCTTTTTGCCTGTATCTGGCGGATCGACCGGCACCCTTTAAAATCCGAAGGATCCGAACGCCTCCGAGCTCCCCTCGCCAGCGCATCGCAAGATGGACGTGTGACTCGGCGGCGGGTCAGGTCGCGGCCCGTCCGATCCCCGGCGTGGTATCGTGTTATCCAGAGGCAATCGGCCGATGCGCAAATTCCGGATGCTTCTGTTCCTGCCCACGGTTCTCGTTCGAGCACAGACCGCGCCGTCAGCGGTATTAGTGCGTGGAACTCTGCTGGAGCGCGATGCGCAAAGCGCGGCGGGTGAACTGAGCGTACGAGCGGCCGATAATCAAGTCTTCCGCTATCAGTTTGACGCTAAGACCTACGTCGAGCGGGATGAGCAAACCATTGACGTGTCGCGATTGCGTCCGGGCGAGATGGTCGAAGTCGTTTCCGATGGTGCGCCGGCGTCGCCGCTTCGCTATGCGCGGACGATCCACGTGCTGCCGGTGCCCCCGCCGGTTCGCCCGTCACAGGGTCGCGTTCGTGCCAACCGCGCCCCGATCGACCGCGCCGTTCCCTACGGCGCGCTGGCATTGGCGGGCGTGGTCTTCCGGTTGAACGCCGACCGAGTGGTGCTCCACACGCGCCAGGGAGGCGACCAGACGATTCTGCTCCGGCAGGACACACGCTATCTGCGGGATGGCGAGGTGGTCGACGCCAACGATCTCAAGCCCAACATGCGCGTGTTTGTGCGTGCGGGACGGACTTTCTATAACGAATTGGAGGCGTATCAGGTGATTTGGGGGCGAATCCTGATGCCGCACTGAGCGATGGCCCAGATTCCGATTGGAACCGTCGGTGAATACAAAGCCCGGGTCACCAGCGACATCTCCATTAGCTTTATGGGCGTGGACGGTGCGCGCGTGCTCTCCACGCCGGAGATGATCCGCCTCATGGAACACGCGTGCCGGGACGCGGTACTGCCCTTATTGGATTCGGGCCACGATACAGTGGGGACGCATGTCAACGTCTTCCACCGCGCGGCAGCGCCCATGGGGAGTCAGGTGACCGTTCGGGCTGAGGTGCTCGGGACCATGGATCGGCGGATTCAGTTTCGAGTGGAGGCCGCCACTGAGAAGGAAACGATCGGGGAAGGCACGCACGAACGCACGATCGTCAACGTAGCGAAGTTCGCGGCAAAACAAGCCGAGAAGGGAGGATAGGAGTAGGCTGGAGCCGCAGTCCGGGACGAGCGGAGAGCGAGATGAGGATGCAATCACCAGCTCCGGATCGTCGAGGCGGGAGTCGAAGCCCGCGAACTGTTCCGGTGGGCTTCGCCCGCGGGATCCGTTGTTTCCGCCCAGCCCATTTTTCGTTGAGAGAGACGCCACCCTGGCACCATCGTCGTAGTCAAAGGGACGTGAGAGTAGGCGAATGGAGCTAGTCGAGTAGCATGCCGCCCAAGCAATTTATGAAATGCCGTCATTTGATCGAGCGAGGGGACGCAGATTTCAGCGGGTGCCGCAATCTGCTCGAGGGAGCAACCCGGAGTGCCGGACGGTAGAAAGGCCTAGGATAGGAGGCTCCGTGTTTCGTTCACGGTCCGTTCTGTCCGTCTGGTCTCCCCCGGGTGGTACTAGACGACTCAGAAAGTCGTAGCTGTATCGTACGGGCTCTTCTGCATTTGTTAAACTCTTTTCACATGGATATTTGCCGTCGAAGATTCGGGGTATGTATCCTGGCTGGCCTGGCCAGCCGGGCCTTTGCGCTGCCCCCCAGGCCTAAATTGTTAGTACTGTTCATTTTAGAACACATGCGACCGGATTATCTGGATTCGGTTTGGGCCCAAGTGGGTACCCGGGGGCTGCGCCGCCTGGTCGAAAACGGTGCTTATTTCCCCGATTGCCGACATCTCGCTTCCAGTTTCCCGACATCCAGTCTGGCCACGCTGGCCACCGGTGCCTGGCCGGCTCAGCACGGCATTGTCGCTGATCAATGGTACGACCGAAAGGATCGGGGACCCAGGAAGGGATCGGCCGACTCTCTTCTGGCCACCACATTCGCCGCGCAGGTGGCGGCCGCTCCCAATACCCGCGTCTATACCGTCTCGCTCGATCCCACCAAAGGTAACATCGTGACGGCGACTCCTCAGGCCCATACCTTCTGGATGAATAGCGAAGGCCGGTTTACCACCACGGGCGACAATCCTCAGTGGCTGGCGGACTATAACGAGATGCACCCTCTCCAGAATTTACACGGCAAAGAATGGTTGGCGGTGGGCGCCAAGAGCGGTGCACCAGCCCTGCGTATCCTGAGCGATGAGCGGCCCGAGGAGTTCTTCGCCCTGTTTCAGGCATCTCCGTTTTCGCAGGACGCTCAATTTGATTTCGTGAGCGAACTGTTGACGCGGGAAAAGATCGGTCAGGGCAACACGTTCGATCTTCTGTGCGTGGTGGTGAGTTCAGCAGCAAGTCTCGGCTACGAGACCGGAGCCAATTCGCCGCTGATGCAGCAAATGACCTTGCGTCTGGACCAAAAGCTGACCGCTCTGCTCGACCAGCTGGATCGAGCTCCGGGCGGGGATACCTACGACCTAGTGCTGGTCGGCGCGCATGGCGCGCCTCCCGAGCCTCCTTCAGTTGCCCGGCCGCGCAGTGCGGTGAACGGAGAAAATCTCGCACAGGCGATTCAACGGAGGCTGGCGCAGGCCAAGATCCCTCGCATTGAGAAGTATCTCTATCCGTTCGTCTACCTGGAAGCGGCAGGCGGCCGGGCGCCGGATGCGGCGGCTGTGGCCGCGGGGCGCGCGGCGTTGGAAGAGGATGAAGTGGCCGCTTACTACACGGCTGGCGGGGATTGCTCGGTCCACAACCAATGGGAACAGCGTTTCCGCAATAGCTTTCATCCGGTGCGTTCCGGCGATCTCATGCTCTCCTACCAGTCGGAGTACGTGGAAGACTTTGGAACCGGGCGCGGGATTTCGTACGGTTCGATCTACGACTACGACATCAAAGTACCGCTCTGCTTGTTCGGCCCACAGTTCCGAGCTGGCGTTTTCGAGGCGCCGGTGGAATCGGTGGACATCGCACCCACGCTGGCACGGGCCATCGGGATGCCACCACCTTCGTCCAGCACCGGCCGCGTGCTGGGTGAAGCCTTCCTGGGCTCCGAAGAGCCCAAGTAAACCACCCTTGCCTAAAGGCGAGGGCTTGTGACTGCGGCTGAAAGCCGCCCGAAGCGAAACGAATGCGACAGACGATTCTCGACCACGTCATGTTCGGCCTCTTTACGGTGGCCCTGCCGGATATTCTCGGCAGCGTCCGGGTCGGCAGGCGAGAGCTTGACCATGACGGTCAGTCGCGTAATCAAAGTATAGAACAAGACCAACTTCAAGTTAACCGCCGGAAAGGCGGTGGTATCAGACCGGGAATTTAGATCATGAATCCTATAGACCCGGCGCTCGCCACTTCGTTGTGCGGGATTCACCTGCGCAACCCGGTGATCGCAGCGGCAGGCGCGTTCGGCTACGGCGTGGAATTCGAGAAGCAGGTGGACTTGGGCGCGCTCGGCGGCTTGGTCGTGAAGGGTCTGTCGCGGGAACCTATCGCAGGCAATCCGGCGCCCAGGCTCTTTGAAACCGAAGCGGGAATGATCAACTCCGTTGGCCTGCAGAACATCGGCGCGCGCGCTTTTGCCCGTGAGAAGTTGCCCGCCCTGGCTCGGCTCGGCGCCGCGGTGTTTGCGAATG
>JAGWQP010000305.1 GCA_028876805.1 Acidobacteriota bacterium
TCGGTCTCCTCGGAATCACCGCGATGCAATTATACACAAGGCTGTCCCATTCAGGAACCCGACAAACGCGCGTGAGACCGTTCGAACTGGTGCGACCCGGGTCACCCATCGATCACCTTGCTGACGAACGATCTGGGCCAACGGCCTCGCCGTCACCCGGGCACTCGCCTTCCACCACCCGATTCTTTCAGCGGACGAGCCGAATGGTAATTTCGACACACAGACCTGTGCTCCCTGGGCATGGTGGCGATGCTGTTCCGAATCATTTCTGGTGACTCGGTGGCCCGGCGGCGACGCTGTCGACGGGAAATCGATCGCGGCCCGCTCGTGGCGCCGCCCGGATACGCATAGCATACTATCTGGAAGGAGAATGCCGTGCTGAAAGGCTTCAAGGAATTCCTGTTTCGCGGCAATGTCGTCGATCTCGCCGTGGCGGTCATCATCGGCGGCGCGTTTGGAACACTCGTCTCAGCGCTTGTCAAAGACCTGCTGACGCCGTTGATCGCGGCGCTGGTCGGCAAACCCGATTTTTCCGGGCTCACGTTCACCGTCAATGCCAGCCAATTCTTGTACGGCGACTTTATTAACGCGGTCGTCGCCTTCGTGCTGGCAGGCGCGGCGGTTTACTTCCTGGTAGTCGTGCCGATGAAAACGATCGCTACGCGAATGAGTAAACCGGGTACGGCGACGCCTTCCGCGACCCGGCCCTGTCCCGAGTGTCTGAACGAGATCCCCATCCGAGCGCGGCGCTGCGGCCACTGTACCAGCGCGGTAGGCGCATCCACATAGGCGGCCACCAATGTCCATTCACCGCGTCGCCCTGGCGGCCGCGAGCATGATGGCGACAGGCTTGTTTGCGCAATCTCAAGCGCCAGCGCCCAGGATCCGCCCGGCAAAAGACAACCCGGCCGATTGGCCGATGTACACGCGCGATCTCGCCGGAACGCGATTTTCCCCGCTCGCCGAGATTAACACCAAGAACGTTTCCCGGCTGAAAGTGGCCTGGTCGGTGACGTTGGGCCCAGCTCCGGCGGGCGCGGGGAGACGGGGAGCGGATCCCGCCGCCGAGGCGCCGCCCGCGGCCGCCGAAAGCCGGGGCCCGACCGGGCCACGCGCGAATGCCGAAGCCACTCCGATCGTGGTTCTAGGCATTCTGTATCTTCCCGCTGGAAATCGCATCCTGGCCTTGGATGCCGAGACGGGCACGCAAGTCTGGACGGCGCCGTTGCCCTTCAGCACAAACGCCCGAGGCGTCTCTTACTGGCCGGGCGACCGGGAGAATCCACCTCGCATTTTGTTCACGGCCGGTCCGCGGCTGGTCGCGCTCAACGCCAGCACTGGAAAAATCGATCCGGGCTTCGGCAAGGAGGGCATCGTCGATATTTCGGTGCCGTGGGGTGGCGCTCCCACCATCTACAACAACGTCGTGATTGTCGGCGCCAGCAACGGCGAGAACCTGTACGGCCCGCCAGGCGATACCCGCGCCTTTGATGCCCGCACCGGCGCTAAACTGTGGCAGTTCCATTCCGTCCCGCAGCCCGGCGAGGCCGGTTTTGGCAGCTGGATGGGCGACAGTTGGAAGGGTTTTTCAGGTACGAACGTGTGGGGATGGTACATGACCGTGGATGAGAAGCGCGGCATCCTCTACATGCCTTTTGGCAGCCCCGCCGGCAACTATTACGGCGGTGACCGACCGGGAAATAACCTGTTCGGGAATTCGGTGGTCGCCGTCAATGCGTTGACGGGGCAATACCTCTGGCATTTCCAGACCGTGCATCACGACCTCTGGGACTCCGATCTGCCGCCGGCACCTGGCCTGGTGGATATCAAGCGCAACGGCACGACCCTTGCGGCCCTGGCTGCCATCGGCAAGCCGGCACTGATGTTTATCCTCGACCGCGCCAACGGCACGCCCGTGTTCGGCGTTGAGGAGCGGCCCGTGCCGAAAGGCGATGTGCCGGGCGAGTGGTATTCGCCGACGCAGCCGTTTCCCCTGAAGCCGCCGCAGTTGGCGCGGAATAGCTTCAACAAAGACACCGACATGGTGACCGCCGAAGACACTACGCCGGGACACGCCAAAGCCTGCCAGGAGCTGTGGGACAAAAGCGGTGGTTTCTACAACGCGGGCCCCTATACGCCATTTCTCTTTCACGAACAGGGCGCGCCGCCCAGAAGCACCATGCAGTTTCCAGGCAACGGCGGCCCCAATTGGGGCGGCACTGCCACCGATCCCAGGACTGGGTACATCTACCTGCAAACGCACGACAACGCCTTGGTTGGTTGGGTCGAAAAAAAACGGCCCGGGGGAAACTATGGCAGCGGCAACGGTTCGCCGCAGTTATATGACCGCGGCAGCGTCAACGGAACCGGCCCTTACTTCGGGTTCAGCGCGCCCGTCAGGGACGAGAATGGCCACGTAATCGGTAACTGGCCCTGCCAGAAACCCCCATGGAGCCGACTGTTCGCGGTCAACGCCAACACCGGCGATATCGCCTGGCAGGTGCCGCTCGGGATCACCGAAGCCTTGCCTGCTGCCCAACAAAAAACCGGGGGCGCGGGCAGCGCCGGACCCATCGTGACGGGGGGCGGCCTGGTGTTCATCGGCGCGACCAACGACAGCCGTTTCCGCGCTTTTGATTCGAAGACCGGCGAAGAACTATGGGCGTTCAAGCTGGAGCGCCCGGCCAACGCAAATCCCATAACCTACCAGGCGAAGAATGGCAAGCAGTACGTGGCTGTAATGGCGACCAATTCGCTCGAGGTCTTCGCGCTCCCATAGAATTGCGCGCGTCTCGAGTTTGCAAAGGTAGTCTGGGCCCTGAAACGTGCTCGTTTAGGATGGAAACGGTCGTCCGGTGTGCCTCGCCGGCACACCGACTCTTGGAGCGCCAAAGCCTTTCTCGGTGCAATCCCTCCGAACAAAGGCCCGGCCGCTTTTTTTAACGCCCACTGCGTTTGGCGAAACGGCGCAAACGCAAAACTTCCATCAACGCAATATACAGATTTACCGCGCCCAGCCCGCTTACTGCTCCCCGAACATAGCCGTTGTACCAGTAGATGTGCAGTTTGGGCGCCAGTTGCCCGAAATAATTGGCTTCCCAGTAATCCGTCCACGGAAAAATCAGCAAAAAAAGGCCGATCTCCACGCAAAACGTTACGACGAGCACCGCTGACA
>JAGWQP010000024.1 GCA_028876805.1 Acidobacteriota bacterium
ATAGCAGCGCATGGGCACAGATGGCAGGCGTTATTATGCGGTTCTCCAAGCATCCCGGCTACAAGGACTTTCAACCACCATCCGGCCTCTCGCCACGGCAGCGGGCGGTTTTGGATCGTGTATGCCTTCTCAGAAGTTGTGGCGCCATCTTCGTCTCAACCTCAATTGGCCGTGGCGCTGAACGCAGCCCGTTTCAGCTATGCTGAACGGCAAAAAGAAACGGTCATCGCTGAAAGAGCGCAGACAGTGATTGATCGACTGCTCTCGGTGATTGACCATGGCATTTGATCACAACCTCACCGCCCGGGCCGTGTGATCTTCGGCCGCCAGGCGGTCCAGCTCCATCTTGTCTCCGGAAAACCCCTGCCGTGGGGGCCGGCCCCCTTCCCACGTTGATCACGCTCGACACCACGCGGCCGAACTGGGGACCGACAATATCGCCGGCAGATCCCAGATGTACGGCGGCAAAGCAATACGATAATATGAGCGCGAAGCCCGGAGCCGAGGGCAACCGGCGGAACCACAGGGCACCAAAATGGAATGGGAAGAGGCGCTTCTTAGGGCTTGGGACGAAGAAATACCGCAACCAGCCAGCTATTATCGACGCAAAGCCGCCCGAGCCCGACAGATCGCGGAAGGGGTGACGACCCGGGCAGTGAAGGCACGGCTGCTCGATGAGGCTGTCCACTGCGATCGGCTTGCCACTGATGCCGATCGCGCGGTCGAGGAAGGCGCAGGTTTGTAGACGATCCCGCCGCCGACTGGCAGAGAACGCAACGGCACCGGAACCAAGGGACCCCGTGCGGCGAACACGGGAATTTCGCCCCCACAGGGCGCCGGCGGATGTCCTGGCCAACGGCGAACGGGGAGGCTGGGCTCACTGAGCCGGAGATTGCGCTGCCCTCGGCAAGCGCGTAGGAATGAGCGGGGCTTGGTTCTTCGTCTCGCTTAACCAAGCCTGTGCTCCCCTGGCGTCGGGCTTCGGCTCGGCGCCATCTTTTTGTCGGGCGTCTTCGCCGGCTCGATCCGGGCCGATCGCGCGTCTGAGCCGCCGACGTGATCTGCGGAGAGCTATCCACAGCCGGCCATAAGACGTAACGAAGTTGTAAATATACTGTCACATATAAATCAATACTTTGGCAAATTAACCATCAGAAAGCAGCAAAATCGGGGGCGTCGGCGCTGCCTATATTCTAGGCAAACCCGTTAAGATACAACACTCGCGCCGCCCGGCCTCGTGCGGCATCGAGGTTCTCCACAGAGATGTCCACAGCTCCGGTGGAGCGATCGCCTTCCACTAAACCGCCCTCCGCCTGTGGAAGGCGGGGAGACCTTTGGAAAAGGGTTACGTGACACTTTTGTTGCTCTGCTCATTCTGGCAACCTGACCAAAAAGATCGCGTTGGGGCTTGCAGGGGAGGAGCAGGGCCATGAACCCGATCGACTGGCGTTCTACCATCTTCCGATGGTCCGCGGTGGCCTCCACCCTGGGAGCGTGGGCCGGGATTGTCC
>JAGWQP010000306.1 GCA_028876805.1 Acidobacteriota bacterium
CGTCAGGCGCGCGACCGCTTCGATGTGCCGGTCGCCGCCTACCAGGTGAGCGGCGAGTATTCGATGATCCTGGCCGCCGCCCGCAACGGCTGGCTGGACTGCGAGCGGGCCATGATGGAGACCCTGACATCGATTGCCCGCGCCGGAGCCGGTATCATCCTCACCTACTTTTCTAAACCTGCTGCCCGGCTGCTGGCGTAGGACCTGTCCGTGCGATTTCTGGCGCGCTGGCTTGTCGCCCTCTCCGCATTCGCGGCTGAACCTCAAACTGCGGTGGTCACCGGCCGCGTCTTTGACGTCTTTCACCGGCCTGTCCCGTACGCCCGGGTCGTCACGATCGACCGCCGGGGCGAGCGTTTGATCCCCGGGCCTAGTTCGGCCGTGGTCGATGCCACGGGAATGTACCGCCTGTCCCTGGCGCCAGGAAGCTACCAGATCGCAGTAACCCCTCCACCCCACGAGCTCGACTTCTGTACGGTCTTCCCTGTTTACTTCCCGGACACGACCGATGCGAACCAGGCTCAAGCGGTCGTGCTACACCCGGGAGAAATCCGACCGTTCACGGATTTCCTGCTGCTCGAGGTCGAGTCGCATCGCCTTTCAGGCCAAGTGACCGGCACTCGGAGACCCGGGGCGGCTGCTATCGTCCTTTCCTCGATGAGCGGATATACCGACCCATTGCGCAAGACGGCGACCGATAAGCAGGGACGGTTTCACCTGGATCACATACCCGAAGGCGCTTACAAGTTGGAGGCTTTCGCCCCGATCATCAATGCGGATGGGCCGGCGACCGTTCGGGGAGGCGCTTGGTACGGCAGCATCCATCTCGACGTCCGCTCGCCCCAAATGAGCGGCATTCGCGTCCAACTGCGGACCCGCCCGCGGTAAGATTGAGTCTCCAATGCCCAAGCCCGTGGCGGAACTTCAGGCCCTGGCAAAAGTCATCCGACGCGACATTATCGAAATGATCGGTACAGCCGGATCCGGCCACCCCGGCGGCTCGTTGTCAGCGGTCGAGATCTTGGTCGAGCTTTACTTCGATTTTATGCGGATCGATCCCAAGAATCCGAAGTGGCCTGATCGCGATCGCTTCATCCTCTCGAAGGGTCACGCTTGCCCGGTGCTCTATTCCGTCATGGCAGAAGCTGGCTTTTGCCCGAAGGACCAGTTGAACACGTTGCGCAAACTGGGCTCCATTTACCAGGGGCATCCTGACATCCGATTTCTTCCGAGCCTCGAAGCGTCCACCGGTTCGCTCGGCGAAGGCCTCTCACTCGGTTTGGGCATGGGGCTGGCCGACCGCCTGGATGGCCGTCGATGCCGCACCTACGTGCTGCTCGGCGACGGCGAGATTCAGGAAGGCCAGGTTTGGGAGTCGGCCATGTCCGGCGCCTTCCACAAGGTCGACAACGTGGTCGCCATCGTGGACTACAACCGCATCCAGCTCGACGGTTTCGTCCACGACATTATGGAAGTCAAGCCGCTCGCCGACAAATGGCGCGCCTTCGGCTGGCATACCCTCGAAATTGACGGCCACGATTTTGCTTCGATCCGAAAGGCGTTGGACGAGGCTCAGGCCACCAAAGGGCAGCCCACCTGCATTGTGGCTCACACGGTGAAGGGCAAGGGGGTGTCGTTTATGGAAAACAATCCCAAGTTCCACGGGACGGCTCCGACTCCCGCTGAGATGGAGCTTGCCCTTAAGGAACTGCAATAATCCCTGAGGGAACTCGAACCATCATGCCGGCGCGAACCAAATACGAATTGAAGCCCGGTCCGGCGACGCGCGAAGCCTTTGGCCATGCCCTGGTCCAGATCGGCCGCGAGAACCCGGCGGTTGTGGTTTGTGACGCCGACCTGTCCAAGTCCACCATGACCGCGTTTTTCGCCAAGGAGTTTCCTGACCGTTTCTTCTCCTATGGAATCGCCGAGGCGAACATGGTGGCGCAGGCCGCGGGGATGGCCTACGCCGGCAAAGTCCCTTTCGCGTCCAGCTTTTCGGCCTTCGCCGTCAACAAAGGCTTCGAGCAGTTGCGCGTCTGCGTCGCCTACCCCAGAGCGAATGTAAAGGTGGTTGGTACTCACAGTGGCATCTCCATCGGCGAAGACGGGCCCTCGCAAATGAGCGTGGAGGAAACGAGCCTGGCCTGTTCCCTGCCCGGGTTCGTGGTGATGGCGCCCGCCGACGAGGCGTCCACCAAGGCCCTGGTCCGCGCGGCCGCGGCTTACCGCGGTCCAGTCTTCATCCGCACCGGCCGGCCTAAGGCGCCCCTGATCTACAACGGCGGCCGGAGGTTCGAAATCGGCAAGGCCATCGAGTTGGTCGAGGGCTCCGACGTTACCATCATCGCTAACGGCCTGATGGTGGCGGAGGCGATCCGCGCCTCTGACGCGCTCGATCAAGAGGGCGTCTCGGTGCGCGTGCTCGACATGCACACCGTCAAACCGCTCGACCGCGAGGCCGTTCGCCGCGCGGCGGCCGAAACCGGTGCCATCGTCACGGCCGAAGAGCACATGGTCGATGGAGGAATGGGCGTCCGGGTGGCGCAACTGGTGGCAGAGACCCAACCGTGTGCGATGGAGTTTATCGGAATTCGCGACACCTACGCCGAATCGGGAAAGCCTGAAGAATTACTCGATAAGTATGGGTTGATCGCCCGGGATGTGGTCGCCGCCGTGCGTCGGGTTCTCGGACGCAAGCGCCATTGAACCGCCACTGGGGCGCGGGATGGCGGCCGAGACGCCTTTCTGGCGCAGAGTCCGTCGTTGTCCCTGGACTCGCGACGCACGGCCTTTTTTCTATCGTTTGAGTGGGCCTGAATTTGACCGTGGAACGCGCAGTCCTGCCCCTGCGTCTTGGCCGCCCCCTAAGCCACATCCGGCCGCTATTGTGGGTGCCGTGCGGACCAGACCGATCCTTCTCTGAACTACGTCCGTTGCTCTCTCATTAAAATCGCGATAAAGTCCAGACGATGGTGGTCCGATTTCGGAGGTTCGGCATCATGGCCGCGGCTTCGACCCGAGCAGATCCTCGGCGGGAGGCGGGGACTCGGTTTGCCGGACGCCACCGAAGCCAGGCCGGAGTTATCATTTGCAAGCTACCGCTACGCAAGGACGCACGGCGTGCCGCAGCTCGCGGGGTAGCCTGAGAGCAACCATGCCCGTCAGTGTCGTTGGAGTGGATGATCACAGACTGATTCGCGATGGCGGCAAGGCCATTTTCGATCGTGGCTCGGAGTACGGCGCGCTGGGAGAGTCCGAAAACAGCGCCGAAGCCGTGCAGCTTTGCCGCAAGTCGCGGCCTGACATCGTTTTGATGGACATGGGATTGCTTGCAAGGACATTGCGGCCATACTCGATCTCAGGTTCGAGACCATAGGCTATCGGAAGATTATGACGAAAAAGCTGGGTGGCAACGACGTTGCGGATC